>JAJFLN010000065.1 GCA_021772705.1 Candidatus Cloacimonadota bacterium
TACGAACGATAACAGATGCATGCACCAGACGATCTCATCTGTCACGCCGACTGCTGTCGCAGCCGACGCGCCAGACCGGTGCGACACCTCCGCTCCGCTCCGGCATCACCCCTTGACCTCGCAGGTGATGCAGACGTTATCTGGGTTCGTCCTGGCCCCAAAGCAGCATCTCAGCAATGCAACCGCTTTACATCAAGACCGCACACGTCGAATCGCAGACATCGATAGACCACGGCACGGCCCGATTCACGTCATTGACTCCCATTCGCATCTCAGGCATTCGTGATTCACATACGAACGCGGCCTGCCTTTCTCTCTACGCCGCATCTGCCTTCCTTCTCTCATTCTCGAAGGCACTCCGAATGGTCGAACTGAAAGGACACGTCAACTTCAGTCGAATGAGCTCAGACAGAGACACGCCCTCCCCCTTCGCCTCTCGCTTCAACGCCGCATGAAGACTCTTCGGCACCACAACAGTAAGCCGACCTGACAAGGCTTCACTTTCGGCCTCGAATTCGGCCGCTTCCTTCCGCTGGAGCTGTCTGAACATGTCTTGAAGCTTTCCAAACAGCTTCCCCTCAGCCACCCTCCTCCGATCCTCCTTCCGGCGGCACAACTGCTGAAGCCTACCGTGCATCCCAAAGAACATTTCCGAGAACTCAGCAGCCTCTACGCCACGTTGTATGGCAGAGCGAGCCTCCGCCAATATCTCCTCTTCGAGCTTAGAACGACTCGCCATCCCGCTCGCCTCCTCAGATGATCCTGACCTCGACGTTTCGCCGGATTTCCACATACAGCGC
Source organism: Candidatus Cloacimonadota bacterium (assembly GCA_021772705.1). Taxonomy (GTDB): domain Bacteria; phylum Muiribacteriota; class UBA6191; order JACPRK01; family JACPRK01; genus OFTM100. The sequence continues at coordinate 801 of JAJFLN010000065.1, forward strand.
TTCCTGTCGCGTCCTGCTCTTGAAGGCATCCAAGACGGACAACAGTCGTTGCAGCCCCTCAGGACCCTCGACGGCGACTACGTACCTGATACTCACGTCGTCTACGCGCTCACCCGATGCCATTTGCCACGCACCTCGTACTCTACCCTCCTGAGAGAACCCTCCGAACTCTGCGAACAACTCTTGCTCGAGCTCACGTATCTCGTGTTCCAACGATGCTCCATCGTTGTCCTGGACCGGCACCAAGAAGGCAACAGGTGTTCTACTCTCCTCCGCCACAGGATCCTCCAGCTCTCAATACCTTCCCCAGAGTCCTTCCTCCTTGTCCCAACTCCCAGATGCCGTAAGCCGCTAATCGCCTTGAAGATCAGGATACCACGATATACACCACCATGCCACTCCAATTGTCTACATGGTGTGGACTCAGCGTCGCTCCGTAGACAGTTCGCACCGAGCCAACGACCGCTCAACTCCAGCGACCTGCACCCCAACCTCTCGTGGTGCTGAATCGCGTCGCTTCTACGTAGCCCTGCAAGCAAGCCAAGCCTCACTCCTGCTCTCCCGCCACCAGTCCCGGACCTGGTCGACAGCCTCGTTACGCGTCCACGACGGCCGAGAAACCCACTCGCTCTCTCCGACAGGAACTCCGGCGCTTGAGCCGCTCCACAGGTACCGTCATCCCCGACGGCGACCTTCCGGCACGCAGAGTGAGCGCACCGTGAAATGGGGCTCCATCGCGGGAACCTGGCGACGAAGAGATGGCTCGGACGCTGCAAGTAGCAATGAACACACGATCTCCTCCAGGTGAGTCCCGCGAAGCTGAAAACATGTCATGCCCGGATGCTGCGCCTTCCGCCGGAGTTCCTGTCGGAAGGACTCCGGGCCTTGCCAGAGCATCTACAGCACAGCTGAGTTATGGCCAAGCCGAAGTTCTGATGTCATCAACGAAGGACAGACAACGCTGCACACCGAAGCCGCAGTCTTAGCACTCTTCCGCAGTATCGCAGCTCCCATGGCCGTCAACGTCCCAACGTCCTCACCCAGATAACAGGAGAATGCAGCAGACGATCTCATCTGTCACGCCGGCTGCTGACGCAGCCGACGCGCCAGACCGGGGCGACACCTCCGCTGCGCTCCGGCATCACCCCTTGACCTCGCAGCTGATTCTTGACGTTATCGACCCTTGCTGCCAGAGCCTATCCTAAGACGCTGATATCGTTGCTTCATCGGCACCGGAACTTTGCCTAACCCCCTCGCCGCAACCCTAGCTCGAACAGCCCGATAGATGGCCCGAAGCAACAGTTCTACTTCCTTGCTTGCACCACAGGCTCGGCTCCCAGTTTCGCACAATAGCTCATTCGGAGTATCGATACGTCGCGAGCAACCCAATACAGCATCGCTATCAACGTCACCCAAAATCCAGCAGCAACTCCCACATACCCGCAAGGCCATGCGTGAAAACCCAACGTGCGGTACGCTAGAACTCCATAGCCGACCACAGGTACCCCAACGGTCAACACTCGATCATACGCCAACGCACCTGGCGACACCAACAGCGGCAACCAGGGCAACACCTGCGCATCGACCGCATCAGCTGAAAGCAAGTGCCTCGCATGGCACACATGATGATGCTGAAACAACGCCAGCCCAAGGAGTGCCAACGGCACTACGATCAACAGCTTTAGGCCCGCAACTCCCACAGCCACTCCTACGAATTGGAAAGCCTTGCTTCGATCGCCCTCACGAAGGACTTTGGCAAGCTCGTCCTTCACCTCGGCAACCGTTCTATGCTGGATGGAGTAGTAACTGTCGGCTAGAGGCCCATTGCTGAAGAAACTCCGCAAGAAGTCACGGCCGTCACGCCCTGCTGAGGTCGTAGGGAATGACACCTTTCCGAATTGATACCACTGGCCTCTCAGCGGTGCGTCACGATCGTGTTCTGGAACTGTGAACTCCTGCTTAGAACCCGTCGGCAGCGTACAGGTGAACCGTACTTTGACATTGTACGGAATAGAGAGACTCTCCGGAACGAGGACCGTTATCGAATCTACCGACGTCAGGACTGGCCGTTTCGTCGTCCCAATCTTGTTCTTTTGCCTAGTTAGCGCCCCGACGAGAGACTGCTGCTCAAAACGGAATGCCGTGAGAAGGACCGGATCTGTGAGATCAGGGTGATTAACTAGGGAACCGATGGGTAGGACCGCATACGGACTCCCAATGGACTCGGCTCCGGGAGGGGACTGGGCAACTCTTGTTTCATTGAGGGCTGCGTCAGGAAAGACCTCGCGAAGAGCGGAAAAGAGGCTGCCTGTGCGATACTCCTTCGCGTGCTGTGTGTGTTGAGCGCGCCAGAAATCGCTTAAGAGGCGTTCCAAGCGCTGCAGAGCCAACAATCGCTCGAGAGCAGGACTGCTCAACGCGAACGCGTACAGCAAGACGGCAACAGAGGTTACAGCAAGTGTCCTGTGGAGCGAACGAGCCGTGCGTATCGCTTCCCCAAACGCAGTCATCGCGGCAGTTTATGACTGGGAAGCCTCCTCGTGTCAAGATAAGACATAAGGCTGGACGCTTCAGCCGCCTCGGCCAAGAGACCGCGATCGGAGTGAGGCACCCCACCCAGTCACACCGCCCAGGATTGCAGCGTCAGACGCCTCACAGGACCAGGGTGAAATGGGCTGCAGGAGTACGGATCGACAGGCGAATCACAAAAGCTCTGGGGAGCGTCTACCATCCCAAGGTCGACAACAGGAGAACGCAGCAGACGCCTCATCTGGCAGTCATTCCCCTTGCGCGTCACTCCCGCCAGACCGGTTGACGGATTCGCCATCACCCTTGACCCCGCCGTTGATGCCACACGCTATCGACTCTTGCTCTACCGGCTACATCGCGACACGATCCGTCCGCGAAAGTTGTCTTGCCTCGTCCGCTTGCGCTGCGCGTCCAATGCGCCGCTACGCAGTGTCTCACCCTGCAGCTGTCACAGACTGGGCGTGGCTAGAGCAGCTATAGCTTCGGGGATTCCAAGTAGCGTCACCAACCGACATCCTCAGCTAGACAACTCCTCACCCCAGTACTTGCTGCACTCGGACAGATACCCCTCCTCACGTCCAACCGATGCCCCTCACGCCCTCCGCCCTCTCCTCCCACCTACGTTGACGTGATACACTGCATCAGATGGGAGAGGTGACCGTGAGGTACCACAGGAAGTGAAGACGGCGGCGCAGAGGTTCGAGGAGTTGCGGATCCGGTGCAATGACACCGGCGTGTCCGTTTCCACTCTGCTGCGTGACGCATTGGACTTGGCCGCCTTGGTGGGTGACTCCGAGGCACGCGGCTGGATAGAGAGGGAGCTTCTAGGTTACGAGGATATCTCAGAGATTCCAAAGTATCGGAAACTCACGGGACCCGCGATCGTCCTAGATGAACGTTTCGGATGGATACCACTCCGACCCACCACACCCGAGCAAACCGACTTGATGACATCGGCCCCCTGCGGAACAGCGATCGATGAGCTTGAATCACTCTTGACGGAGAGCGGTCAGCCCCACGCCGAGTTTCATATAACCATGAACAAGGGGCTGCAACGGGCACTAAATGAGTCACTCAATCTCACGACCGAGTACCGACAGATTCTCCAGCGAAGCGCTTTGGCGCGAGTGCTTCACGCGGTTCGCAACAAACTTCTCCAATGGGCCATACAGCACAGACACCACGAAGCTACTCTGCTGCTGCAGGAACAGGCGCCTGCAGCTTCCGAAGATGCCACTACGTTCACAGCCCAACCCTCGTCGCAGCGCAACCTGGCAGACTCCGCTGCTGCTGAGTCACCACTAGCCGAATTGTTGCGACATCTCACGAAACTGCTCCACTGGCTTGCTAAGGCGTGTGTCGCTTTGGCTGGCAAGCTTGGCCGTACGAGCGTCGCCTCCACTGGACCGACAGATAGGAGCCACTCCATCAGCGATGCCTCTTTGCTGAGCAGTGGCGACGAAGAGCCGGCACATGCCACGAATGGGACGGACGCGAGTGACGGATCCCATGAGGCAGCAACGATGAACGAACCCTATGCTTGCGCAATCTTCGTGACCGCATTGGAGCTGGAGTACCAAGCCATTCGGAATCATTTCCCCGGACTGCAAAGAACGGTAGATGCTCACGGGACCGTCTTCGAGGAAGGCAGGTTTACTGGCAACACTCGCGAATGGAACATCGTTCTAGTGAGGGGCGGCGTAGGAAACGTGGACGTGGCAACGGCGGTCGCATCGGCAATTGGGAGGTACTCTCCGGACGTAATGATGTTCGTGGGTGTCGCTGGCGGAGTCAAGGACGTCGCCATCGGGGACATTGTGGTGGCAAGTGACGCGTACTACTATGAGTCAACGAAGTCCGTTGAAAGGGAGCTAGCTCGTTCACGCTCATCGAGTTCTTCACACTCGCTCGTGCAGTTGGCTCAAGCGGAAGCAAGCAGCGACGAATGGCGCGACCGCATTCCAACGTCCGCTGGACCCAAGGACAATGCAAAGGTTGTGGTCGGGCCAAGGGTCTGGATGCGCTACGGATCAAGCGACGGCAGCTTCTTTCCAGTCGGCCTCCCGGATCTCGGCTGAGTAAGACTGTTGCAGTACGGTGAAGAACCGTTGAAGGCGTTCACTGCAATAGATGCTGCGGAGTGTGAGGGC
>JAJFLN010000641.1 GCA_021772705.1 Candidatus Cloacimonadota bacterium
GCAGGACCTTCTCGATGATGTTGGTCTTGAATCCCCTGAGCTCCCCCACCCTCTCCAGCAACTCGGCTGTACCCAGCGCCTGGTGGCCGAACCGGAAGTTGAATCCGACACAGAGCTCCCTGATGCCCAGCCTGTTGACGAGAATGCGATCGATGAACTCCTCCGGCCTGGTGCGGGAGAAGGCAAGATCGAAGCGGATCAGGCAAACCTGCGTCGGCCCCAGGGTTTCGATGGCCTTCAGGCGCCTCTCGAGGGTGCAAAGACGACCGTCGAAGTCAGGATTCAGGACCTCCTGGGGAAGGGGCTCGAATGTGAGCACCACGGAGGGCAGGTTCCGTGCCCGGGCTCGCTTCACAGCCTGGGAGATCAGCTGCTGATGAGCGAGGTGGACCCCGTCGAAGGAGCCCACTCCGACGACACTCCCCGGGAGTTTCCAGGAGCTGGCGAGGAAGTCTTCGATGATGTCCATGATGCGATCGCTGACACGGCTCGAGGCCGCTCCAGGACGACCTTTCCGGGGGCCGCGACCGTGGCGCCACCTTAACACGGTGAGCGAATCGCCGCAACCGCCGGCAGCGGTTGATGCAACTGGTGGAGCATGCTATTCTCTGGCCGCATTCCAGCCCCTTTTGGCCTCCGTTCGGAGGCCTCGGCATTCTTCCAGGGGTGGCTGGCAGGGAGGAGACCAAGATGGACTGGCTCGACAAGCAAATCAAGGCCTACAGGGACGCCAAGCTGGAGGGCGACCGCCTCCTGGACGAGGGACAGATCGAGGAATCGAACCTCAAGCTGCAAGAGGCGATGGAGACTCTGGAACTCATTTACCAGCGGGAGAGCAATGACAGCGGACGGCTGTTGAGCCTCTGCTGGGAAGCCATCGTCGAGAAGAACTTGACCCTGGGAGATCAGTTCCTGGAGGAAGAGAACTACGCCGAGGCTCGGGAGCACTATCGCATCGCTCTGGATCGAGCGGAGTCCCGGACCCAGAAGGACGAGATCCGGATCAAGATCGGCCAGACCGGCCCGGAGCGGGCCACCACGGGCCTGGAGAAGCTCTTCGAGGAGGTCAAGGCCAACCCCAAGAGCCCGGAGTCGATCCACAACTTCGCCACCGAACTGGCTCTGGAAGGCTACTACCCGGAGGCCGTCACCTACCTGGAGCAGTTGGTGGAGCTGACTCCCGACGACGCGGAAGCCCACTTCAAGCTCGCCAGCGCCATGGCTGACTGCGATCGCTTTGAGGAGGCCGAGAAGGCATTCACCATCGCCAGGGACAAGGGCGCCGATGGGGCGGAGATCGATTACCGGCTGGCGGAGTTCCAGGTCCATCGAGGTGAGCACGTCGCGGCCGTCAGACTCCTGGGCCGGGCTCTCGAGAAAGAACCGGATCACCTGGAGGCTCACAGCTTGATGGCCCATCTTCAAGCCGTCGCCGGAGACTACGACGCTTCGGTCAAGGCCTTCGGTGAGGTCCTCCGCCTGGATCCGGATGACAGCGAATCTCACTTCGAGCTCGGGGTCCTTCACGAGGTGAACGGAAAGATGGACCTGGCCCGGGACGCCTGGCAGAAAGCGGCCGAGGTCGATCCCGACAGTGACTTCGCCACCTTCGCCACCGAGAAGCTAGAGGCCATCGAGAACGAACCCTCGGTGGATTGAGGGACCGGCGGAGCCGAGAGACTGATATCGCCTGAGTGGCGCCCCGGGGACTCGAGACAGACCCCGGGTTCGTTGCATGACGAACATGATCGGATGAGATCCATGGGCATAGAACCGCATCCCATACAGGCCGTCTCTGGCGCGGCCGGCCCGGCTCGGGCGATCGCCGGGAGTTGACGGCATGGGTGCAGAGAAGCCAGTGGGCAGTCCCAACATCCGGGCCGCCCTGAGCCAGTCGTCAGCCAGGATCAGGAAGGCTGTCTCCTCCGCCAGGGAGAACCGGGAGGTGAGACGCTACAGCCAGCGGCTGCGGCTGGCGATCGTCTCCGGGACCCTGGCGGCGTTGACCCTCCTTCCCCTGCTACCGGAGGTCATCGTCAGACTGCCCGCCACGAAGCGGGCCGTGGAGGCCGAGCTTTCGGTGCTGCTCAGGATGCCCGTCACCATCGCCTCCCTGGTTCCCGATTACCCCCTCGGCTTTCATGCCGCCGGCGTTCGGGCGGGACCGGCCGGAAAGGAGCAGCTGGTGACGCCATCCATGGTGGCGACTCCGAGGCTGCAGCGATTCATCACCGGCGCTGTCCGGTTCCAGTCGATCCGATTCCTCTCGCCCAGGATGAGTCCCCGGGCTCTGGGTGCCATCCTGGCCATCGCTGCCGCGCCGGCGGATCGAGTCCCCGACGCTCTCACGGTGGAGAACGGCTCTGGTGCAATCCGGTTCCGGGGAGTGGAGTCGCCGCTGACGGGGCTCGCTCTGGTGCTCCAGGTCCACGACAGCGGCGAGCGCCGATTCCGTGTCGTGGGGCGTCAGGGCGAAGCAGCCTGGACCGTCGATGGCGACCTGAAACCAGCAGGGCGGGGGGCGCTGCAGCTGGAGGCCCGGGCCTCGTCGAAGGGAGTGGTCCCCCTGGACTTCGCCCGCCTGCCCGGTGGCCCCTACGAGCTGGACGGAGCCCTCAACTTTCGAGCCCACGCTCAGGTCGTCGCCCGGACCCTGGAGAATCTCTACGTCACGATGGAGCTGGACTGGGCGGAGCTGCGGAACAAGAGTGGGACCCGGCGGTACACCCTGACAGACCTGGAGCTGGCCCACGACTCCGACGACACGAGCCTCAAACGCGCCACGCTCCAGGTGGGGGACACGGTGATCTCACTCCACGGCGCGATCCCGTCGGTTGGGGAAACCAGACTCAGCCTCCAGTGCGACCGGTTCGGTGTCGGCAGCTTCCCTGCCGGTCCTGCTATCGGCGAAGCCGGATTTCGCGTCAAGGCCGACCTGGAGGGACCCTGGTCCTCACCAAAGATCTCGGCAGAGCTGGAGCTGGTCTCGCCACCGGCCGGCGGGGGTGTGAAGCGATTCAAGGCCCGGCTGCAGTCGCGCCTGAACCCGTCGAAGCTGAAGCTCCACCCCTTCGATCTCAAGGGAGAGCTGAACGGCGCTCCCCTGGGGGCCCGGGGCGCCGTGACGATACCTCCCTGGGAGCCGACGGACCTGATCCTGGCTCTGTCCCTGGATCTGCCCTCCCTCCAGGGCAGCCTCCTGGGGGGTACGTTCCTCTCGGCGCTGCCGCTGCTCGAAGGCGCGTCCCTCTCCTACAAGGGTTCCATCCGAGGCCGGCTGAAGGAGCCGGAGCTGAACGGCCGCCTTCGCATCGAGCGACCCTCATCGGAGCCGAGGGGATGGCTGGCTGCCCTCATCACGTCCAGGCATGACCCGAAGCTGAAAGGCCAGAGGGTGGAGGTCAAGGACGCCTCGCTCCGCACGGGGGGGCGCGGCTGGTTCAGCCGTTCCGCCTTTGAGATGAGTCTGACTGAGGCGGGGCTGCGTTTCGAGACCAGCGCGAGCTTCCGGGGTCCCAGGGGTGCAACCCGCCGCTTCCGGGCGGGCAAGACCTGGCCGGTGGGGGCCTCGCGCTAGTGGACCGACTGATTGGTTCCCGTTCCGTTCGGCCCGAGTCACTCACCGGCTCCCGCCCGCCGTCCCAATGTGGATGAAAGGGGGAGATTGCCCATTTGGTGGCTCTATCTGCGGTGGCACGGGAAGTTACACGGAGATCTCAGAGATCACAGAGTTCACGGAGGTTCTTTTCTCCAAAAACCTCTGTGACCTCCGAGGGCTCAGTGGCCTCCGTGTAACCTCCACTACAATGCACGTCCCGCCTACTCCGGAGAGCCGCCAGGCCAGCACGAGGGGAAGCTGTTTCGTTGTAGCCTGTCGAGGGCCTCTGGCGGCATCTTGCCTGGCCCTCTCCTGAGCTTGCCGAAGGCTCGGGCCGAACGGGGAAGGGCAAGTGAACGTGTCAGACACGCCACTAATCGTCGGTGAACCGGGACTTGAACTGATACCAGAGGTTCTTGACGCCCTCCGTGGTCTCCACGATTCTCCGCATGAAGGAGGCGACGACTCGAATGTCGTCGACGGCGGCGTCGAGCTTCCGGACCGTGGTTGCGGAGGTGATCGGCTCTTCGCCCTCCACCACCTCGCCGGGCTTGACCGGGGGAGAGTCCGAGGGAGCCATGCCGAGCGCGATGTGGCGGTCACCAAGAACTCCGAGGGTCTCGATCCGCACCGTGGCGCCCTGCCGGACGAGGCGGGCGTGCTCGGCCCGGATGTCGACGGTGACGGAGACGACGTCCCGATCGCCGCGACGGATGAAGTGCAGATCTGGGACTCGGCCCACGGTGACACCGGCGAGGCGGACCGGAGCCCCGGCCTTGAGACCTCCAACGGAGTCAAAGACTGCGGTGAATCGTAAATCTCCCGCTCCGGGGGCCAGCTCGCGACGCAGCGCGTCAAAACCCCACCAGCCCAGGGCCACAACAGCGGCCAGGAAGAGGAGCACCCTCACTCGGGCTCCCGTGGTTGCTTCCAGATTCATGAACTCTCTCCTCCTTCGGAGTAGGACTTTCCTTCGAGATAGCAGCGCACTTCCGGACGATCCCTGGCGGCCTTCAGCTGCCCGGGCGTACCCTGGAAGACCAGCTCGCCGTCGCCGAGGATCGAGATGTGATCGCCGATCCGGCACGCCAGCTCCACATCGTGGGTGACCACCACGGTGGTGATCCCCCCTTCCCTGTTCAGCTCCCTGACCAGATCGCCGATGGCCGTCGTCGACGCCGGGTCGAGACCGCTCGTCGGCTCGTCATGGAGCAGGACGTCGGGCTCCAGCGCCAGAGCCCGAGCCAGGGCCACCCGCTTGGCCATCCCCCCTGACAGGGACACGGGCATCACGTCACACATCCGGGGGATCAGCTCCGAGAGTCCCACCCGGACCAGACTCCGCTCCGCCAGCTCTCGAAGCTCGGAGGCCGGTAGTCGCAGGTGCTCCCTGGGGGCCCAGATCAGGTTGTCGAAGACGGACATGGAGTCGAAGAGGGCCGAGTACTGGAACACGTAGCCGACCTGCCGTCGCAGGGCCCCAAGGCGGCTCTCGGCCATCTGGTCCACCCGTTCCCCTCCCACCAGGACCCTGCCAGCGGAGGGCCGAACCAGGCCGTTGATGCACTTCAGCAGAAGGCTCTTCCCGGCTCCGCTGGCGCCGAGAATGACCTGGGCGTGCCCGCTGCCGATCTCCAGATCGACTCCCCGGATCTGGGTTCGCCCGCCCACGCTCACCTGAAGAGACTCGAGACTTATCTCCATGGCTCCTCCAGACGATTCATCGGAAGAGTCCCAGGTAGAGCCGGGTGACAGCGGCATCGGCCAGGAGAACGGCGATGCTGGCGGCGACGACGGCCCGGGTCGTGGCGGCCCCGACGGCGGCGGCGCCTCTGTCCCGATCCGTCGTCAGCCCCTGGCGGCAGCCGATGAGAGAGATGAGCAATCCGAACAGGAGTCCCTTCACGAGCCCGCACTCCAGATCACCCTTCTGCAGGGCCTGCAACGTGGCGTCGATGTAGGCCCCGGAGGGGATGCCCCGTTCCATGACTCCCACCAGGAATCCTCCGGCCAGGCCGGCGGCGTCGAAGAGCAGCACCAGGCACGGAACCCCCAGGGAAAGAGCCAGAACCCTGGGGGCCACCAGATGGCGAGTCCAGTCCAGGGCCAGGGCGCGCATGGCCAGCAGCTGATCTGAGGTGGCCATGGTCCCCAGCTCGGCTGCCATGGCCGAACCAGCACGGCCGGCCATCAACAGGCCCACGAGCACAGGCGACAGCTCCCTGACCAGAGACAGGGCGACGATCCGGGCCGAGTAGGCCGAGGCGCCGAATCGGGCCAGTCCCTCGTCGGTCTGCCAGATCATCACGGCACCGGTCCCGAGACCCGCCAGCAGGATCAGGGGGGCCGCCCCGACGATGGCCCTGTCCAGCTCCGTCACGAGACGGGACATGTCGATGCGAAAGGTCAAGGTCCGGAGGACCACCCGCTCCAGCAAGAGCAGGACATCGACAATCAGGCCCAAGGCCCGGCGGATGGACCCGTCGATGGAGAGTACGATCACCTCTGACACCCTATTCGCCGCTCTCGAAGAGGAAGGCCTGGCCCGCGTCGGACGAGACCGGCGGCCGGACACCGAAGTACTCGAATGCCTGGGGTGTAGCTACCCTTCCCCGGGGCGTTCTGGCCAGGAAACCGATCTTGATCAGGTAGGGCTCGATGACTTCAGCCACCGTGTCGGGCTGCTCCCCCAGCGTGACAGCTAGCGTATCGAGGCCGACGGGGAAGTTCCTGTAACGGTGAACGAGCATCTCCATCAGCTTCCGGTCCAGGGCATCCAGGCCGAGACGATCGACTTGCAGGAGTTCGAGTGCCTGGCGGGCAAGCTCTTGATTCACGAGTCCGCCGGACTGGACCTGAGCCACATCCCGGACGTTCTTCAGGACCCGAAGCGCTACTCTGGGCGTGCCCCGTGCCCGGCGGGCGATTTCCCTGGCTCCATCACCGTCGATGTCCATCTCCAGGGCGGCTCCAGCTCGGATGACGATGTCGAAGAGGTCGTCCTCGCCGTAGAACTCCAGGTTGGCCGTGATGCCGAACCTGTCCCGGAGGGGGTTGGTCAGCAGGCCGCTCCGGGTGGTGGCGCCAACGAGGGTGAAGGCCGGAAGGGGCAGGCGCAGGGAGCGGGCCGAAGGCCCCTTCCCCATCAAGATATCCAGTACGAAGTCTTCCATGGCCGTATAGAGCACTTCCTCGGCGGCGCGGCTGATGCGGTGGATCTCGTCGATGAAGAGCACGTCCCGTTCCTGCAAGTTGGAGAGGACCGATGCCAGATCGCCGGAGCGCTGGATGGCGGGACCGCTGGTGACGTGCAGTGTGGCGTGCATCTCCCGGGCCACGATGTGGGCCAGGGTGGTCTTGCCGAGCCCAGCCGGGCCGGAGAGCAGCACGTGATCCAGGGGATCCCCTCGCTGGCTGGCAGCCTGCAGGAAGATGCTGAGACGCTTCTTCAGCTCTGGCTGGCCGACGAATGCTTCCAGGCTCCTGGGCCGGAACACGTTGGAGCCGATGACCTTCTCTTCCGGCTGAGCCTCGGGGGCCACGAACCGTTCTTCAATTGCCATGGGTCTCGCTCCTGTTGCCGGGTATCAGAGCCGGCCCGCCATTTCGAGATAGTCGATGGCGCTCTGATAGAGGACCCTGGCCACGGCCTGCTGGTACTTGGTGCTGCGCATCAGGCTTTCTTCGGATCTGTTCGAGATGAAACCACACTCCAGAAGAACGGAGGGGATGTTGATAGGTTTCAGGACCTTGAACCCGGCCTGCCGGATTCCACGGTTCCTCTGCCGTGTTGACTTGATCATTCGCTCCATGACGATCTGGGCCAGCTCGCTGGACTGGTTGATGGTGCTGGTCTGGACCATGCTGTCCAGGATCTGGTCCAGGATGGAGGAGGCCTCGTGTCCGTTGGTGTCGGCGGCGTTCTCCTTCTCCGCCATCAGCCGGGCCTGTTCGTCGCTGGCACCCTTCAAGGACAGGAAGTAGACCTCGACGCCACGGGGATTGCCCTTCAGGGTGGAGTTGGCGTGGATGCTGATGAAGAGATGGGCACCCACGGAATCAGCATAAGCCGACCGGGCTCCCAGGGAGACATACTTGTCGGAGTCCCGGGTGAGGCGCAGCTCGATGCGGCCATCCTTCTCGAAGATCTTCCTCGCCTCTCGGGCGACGGCGAGGGTGAAGGTCTTCTCCAGTATCCGACGGCCTTTGGCGCCGGCGTCCTTGCCTCCGTGGCCCGGATCGATGACCACCACGGGAGTGCCCTGGTGGGGGCCATAGTCCCGTTTCGGCGGCGGCGGCGTGGCCGGCACGAACCTGAGAGTCAGGGTCCAGGTCCTGTTCTCCTTGTACCGGAAGATCTCCAATCGCCCCTTCTCGGCGAGCTTGATGCTCATCCGGACCCGATCCCGGCTGAACTGAGTCAGCTCGATGGCCTGGAAAGGTCCCTCCGAGAACTCCATGGACTTCCGGGTCCGGTCGTAGATGGTGCTCCGGAAGTCGAGGACCAAGACTCGCCCGTCCAGGAGGGGCACCTGCTGGAACTCGGGCCTCCGAGAGAAATGCATGACGATGTCCGTGCCCGGACCCTCGGAGGGCACGTCCACCGAATCGAGGCGGTTCAATGCTGAGATCGCCGCCAAGAGCCCGCTTCCGAGGGCCATGGCCACGATGGCCAGCAGGATTCTCCTTGCTGCAGTCATCTGAACTGTGCTAACTTACCGGCCTTACCGATTTCAGCACCGGAGGAAATCATGGCCACTAGCTGCTTCATATGCAACAAGGGCTCCGTCGTGGGCAACCTCGTCAGCCATTCCAACAGGAAGACCAAGCGTCGTTGGAGGCCCAACCTTCAAAGCGTTCGGGCCAGTATAAAAGGGACGACTCAGACTGTCAAGGTCTGCACCAAGTGCATCAAGGCCGGCAAGATTCAGAAAGCCGCTTGACCTGAAACTCCCCCCGGGACGCTCTCTCTTGTCCGTCCCGATTGCCCAGCGCGAAGGCGACGTAGTCAGCCCGCGAGCCCCGAGAGCCGGACCGTCAACACGGCCCGGTTCTTTATATGCGCCGGATTCACGTCCTGCAGAGACGGCGCCTCCCCGGTGGGACCCGGATCTCAAAAGTTCACCGACACAGAGAAGACCGCGAGATAAAGGACCTCTGTGCTCTCCGCGCCTCTGTGACCTCTGTGTTTCCCTTCGAAATCGCCATAGAAACAAGCAACCTCTCTTCCTCTCCTCTTCCCTCATATCTGGGGCTCCACCAGTCCCGGTACTCGCCTCGAAAGGCCGAATAGCACGGCGATGGCCAGGATGGAATCCGGCAAGACGTAGAGGTTGTAGACCAGAGAAAACTCCAGAACCGAGCTGCCAGCAGGCGTGCTGGATGCAAAGAAGATGATGCCCGAGGCCACATGGATTCCGTAGCGAATCAGGGCCGATAGCACCACGGCGAGCCAGAGAGGCACCCGTCGCACGCCAGCCACACCGGCGGTCATGAAGGCCAGGACGTAGTCCATGAAGGGCTGCACCCAGTGAACGATGTGGGCCTTCATCATCAGGTTCAGGACCCCGAAGCAGCCACCCACGACAGTGCCGACCGGAGCGCCGTGTCGCCGGGCGAAGATCCAGAGGGGCGCCACCGATGCCGCTGTCACGCTGCCTCCCGCCGGCATCTGCCAGAGCGTCACGGCCTTCAGCACCGTCGCCAGGGCCAGCACCATGCCGGCCTCGGCCGTGAGTACCGTCCGCCTGGGGAGGGTGGAGATCAGGCTCCCGCCGGGAGCATTCCGAATCGGTTCCATGCCAACCAGCATAGCGCCTGGTGGAGAGGAAAGAACCCCGCCCAGATCCGGCTGATTCGGATAGAGCGGGGTTCGAGAGCAGATCAGGGTGGACTAGTCGTTCCGGTTGTCGCCGCCTTCGGCGGGAGCCGCGCTGCGGTTCGGCCGATCGCCGCCGCTGTCACGGCGGGGAGGTGGTCCGTCCCGACGAGGTCCTCGGGGGCCCCTGGGGCCGTCCCGGTCTCGCCGGGGCCTGTCGTGGGAAGACTGAGATTCCGGGTTCCAACCTTCCGGCGTCTTTCCCAGCTCGATGAGGGCCTCCCGGCGCGACAGGTCCAGACGACCCATCTCGTCGATCTTGATCAGCTTGACGGGCATGATGTCGCCGAGCTTGCAGAAGTCCTCCACGTTCTCCACTCGCTTGAAGTCGAGCTGAGAGACGTGGCACAGGCCGTCCTGGCCCGGGATGACCTCGACGAAGCAGCCGAACTTGGTCAGCCGGACCACCTTGCCATCGTAGATCTTGCCGACCTGGGCTTCCTCGATGATGCCCTTCACGATCTTCTCTGCCGCCGCGCTGGACTCCCCGTCGGTGGAGATGATGTTCACCATGTTGTTCTCGTCGTCGATCTCGATCCGGACACCGGTCTGCTCCTGGATGCCTCGGATCACCTTTCCGCCTGGGCCGATGACAGCGCCGATCTTTTCGGACTTGATCGGGATGCTCACGATTCTAGGTGCGTACTTGGAGAGCTCCGGTCGAGGTGCCGGAATCGCCTCCCGCATCTGGTTCAGGATGTCCAGACGGGCCACCTTGGCCTGCTCGAGAGCCTGCCGCATCAGCTCGATGCTGACGCCGGTGATCTTGATGTCCATCTGCAGGGCCGTCACACCGTTGGCGTGGCCGGCGACCTTGAAGTCCATGTCACCGTAGTGGTCTTCCCATCCCTGGATGTCGGTCAGGATGGCGGCCTTGTCGCCATCCTTCACGAGACCCATGGCGATGCCGCTGACGGCGTGTTCCACGGGAACGCCAGCATCCATCATCGCCAACGAGCTGGCGCAAACCGTCGCCATGGAACTCGAGCCGTTGGACTCGAGGATCTCCGTCACGACCCGCAGGGTGTAGGGAAACTTGTCCTTCGCCGGCAGGGTGGCGGTCAGGGCCCGCTGCGCCAGAGCGCCGTGGCCAATCTCTCGACGGCCCGGTCCCCGGATCGGCTTGACCTCACCGACGCTGAAGCTCGGGAAGTTGTAATGAAGGATGAAGCTCTCCCGATAGGTGTCCTCCAGGCCATCGATGATCTGCTCGTCGGAGGAGACGCCGAGGGTCACGGAGGTCAGGGCCTGGGTCTCGCCTCTCGTGAAGAGAGCCGAGCCGTGGGTCCTGGGAAGGAATGACGTCCGGATGTTGATGGGCCGGATGTCGGTGGTCTTCCTGCCATCGGGGCGAGTGCCATCCTCCAGCACCATGCGCCGGAACTCGTCCTTCGTGAGTTCGTCGATGACCGCCCTCAGGTCCTTGCCGTCCACCGAGCCGTCGGAGACGCGGTCGGCGAAGGCCTCGTTGACCTTGGACTTGACGATGTCCATCTGGGCCTTGACCTTCTCCTTGCCCTGCAAGCCCTTCACTGCGGCGATGTCTGTCGACACGAGGGACCGGACCTCTTCGATCAGGCCGGCATCGACAGTCTTGGCGGCGAACGCCTTCTTCTGCTTGCCCGCCAGGCGGCGCAGCTCTTCCTGAGTATCACAGAGCTTCTGAATCTGGCTGTGGGCCAGCTCCAAGGCCTTGAGGTAGTCCTCTTCCGAGATGCCGATGGAGCCGGACTCCACCATCATGACGGCGTCCTTGGTTCCCGCGACGATCAGGTCCAGATCGCTGTTGCCGATCTCCTCGCTGGTGACATTGACCCGCCACTCGCCATCGACGCGACCGATCCGGACGGCGGCAACGGGGCCGCTGAAGGGGATGTCACTGATATGAAGGGCGGCGGAGGCACCGGTCAGCGCCAGCACATCGGGCTGATTGATGCCGTCGAAGGAGAGGACGAAGCACTGGACCTGAGTCTCGTTCTTGAAGCCCTTCGGGAAGAGGGGCCGCAGAGGCCGGTCGATGAGCCTGGCCGTGAGGGTCTCCTTCGTGGTCGGTCGACCCTGGCGCTTGAAGAACCCTCCCGGGATCTTGCCGGCGGCGTAGGAGTGCTCGCGGTAGTCGCAGGTCAGGGGGAAGAAGTCGATACCCGGGCGGGGAGAATCGCTTCCCGTGGCCGCGCAGAGAACGACTGTCTCGCCGGCCTGGAGGACGACGCTTCCGCTGGCCTGCTTGGCGATCAGACCGGTGCTCATGCTGATCTTTTCAGTGCCTGTCAATTCGGTGATTAGTGAGTGTTCGTTGAACAAGGGGTTAACCTCCCCAGCTAAAATGTGTTCGGCTCGCCACCTGGACGAGCGTGCCAATGCCCCTGGCCGGATGGTCTGGCCTGGATATCAGCGAAACGCGCGACGCGGGGCAAGGGGCCTGATGGCCGCGCATACCCCGCACCGAGATGACTCCCCCGCGGGAAGTCACCCTTACTTCCTCAGACCGAGCTTCTCGACGATGCTGCGGTAGCGCAGCAGGTCCTTCTTCTTCAGGTAACCCAGAAGGCTTCGCCGCTTGCCGACGAGCTTCAGAAGCCCACGGCGAGACGAATGGTCCTTCTTGTGACCCTTGAAGTGATCCGTCAGATTACTGATACGTGTCGAAAGGATCGCGATCTGGACCTCCGGGGAACCCGTGTCCGTCTCGGCCTTCTGATACGTCTTGATGAGCTCCGCCTTGTTCTCGGGGCTGATCGACATGGCTTTCGTTCTCCTCTTCCTCTAGTTCATCTTTGATGGATATAGGCGGGAGAGGATACCATGAAGGACCGGGGAGTTCAAGTGAAGATGCAGGCTCTCGGTGGCCGCATTCCCCATTGAGCATTCTCCTCCGCTGCGTTATCATGGGCGCCTCATTTTCAAGGAAGGAGTTGCCTGATGGCCTTGCAAGTCGCAGATTCAATCCTCGATCTGATCGGCGCCACGCCGATGCTGAAACTGAACAAGCTGTCCCCCAAGGGGCGCGGCCAGGTCTGGGCGAAGCTGGAGCTCTGTAACCCCGGTGGCAGCCTGAAGGACCGGACGGCCATGGGGATGATCCGCGACGCCGAGGAAGATGGCCGGCTCGAGAGGGGGAAGAACACCCTCATTGAGCCGACGGCGGGCAACACGGGTCTCGGCCTGGCCCTGGTGGGAACTCAGCTCGGCTACAAGGTCATCGCCGTCATGCCCGAGAGCCAGTCCATCGAGAAGCAGACTCTCGTGGAGGCCCTTGGCGGCACGGTCTACCGGACTCCGGACCACGCAGGCATCACCGGCGCCATCGAGAAAGCCAAGCAGCTCGTGGAGGAGACTCCCGGCGGCGTGATCCTGCAGCAGTTCCAGAATCCCTCCAACCCGAAAGTCCATCAGGAATGGACGGCGCCGGAGATCTGGGAGCAGACCGAGGGCAAGGTCGACGCCATCGTCATCGGAGCAGGCACGGGCGGCACATTCACGGGGATCGCACGCTATGTACGCGAGAAGAACCCTGACGTGAAGTGCTATCTCGTGGAGTCCCAGGGCTCCGTCTTCGGCGGCGGCAAGGCGGGCCCCCATCTCATCGAAGGGATCGGCAACCGGTTCATCCCAGGCACTTGCGACATGTCACTCGTCACCCGGGTCATGACGATCACGGACCGGATGGCACTGAAGACGCTCAAGGAGCTGGCCATCACTGAGGGTCTGCTGGTCGGAGGCTCTGCCGGGGCCGTGGCCAACGCCGCCCTGCAGATCGCCGGCGAGATGCCCGACGGGGATCGGGTCGTCTGCGTGATGGCCGACGCCGCCGAGCGCTACATGTCCCAGAAGCTCTACAAGCGAGAGGAATAGGCTTCCCGGTGTCGAAACCTGCGAACGGGGGAAGTGCCGACGGAAATGGCTTCGCCACACGGGCCATCCATGCCGGCCACGAGCCGGACCCCTCGACGGGGGCCATCGTCACTCCCCTCCACCTGACCTCGACCTACGTCCAGGAGGCAGTGGGACAGACCCGAGGGTTCGACTATTCCCGCGGAGGCAACCCGACCCGACGAGTGCTGGAACAGAACATGGCCGCCCTGGAGGGAGGTCATGGCGCTCTCGCATTCGCCTCCGGAATGGCGGCCATCACCAACCTGCTGCTGGCGCAGGACTCCGGAACCCATGTGGTGCTGTCCCGCAACGTCTATGGCGGCACCTTCCGGCTCTTCAGCCGGGTCTTGCACAGGCAAGGATTCGACTTCACCCTCGTCGACGCACGGGACCCGGATCAGGTCGACGCCGCCTGCACGGACCGGACCCGCCTCGTCTTCCTCGAGTCCCCAACCAATCCGATGATGGAGCTGGCCGACATCGCCGAGATCTCCCGGCGAGCCAAGGGGCGGAGCATTCAGGTCGTGGTGGACAACACCTTCCTGACCCCCTACTTCCAGCGCCCCCTCGACCTGGGAGCCGACT
>JAJFLN010000642.1 GCA_021772705.1 Candidatus Cloacimonadota bacterium
GGTGTGCCTCGCTCCTGCTACTGATGGGGGCGGCGGTCTCGGGTTTGGCCCAGCCGGTGGAGCTGACCTACTGGCCTGCTGCGAACCCCTTCGAGGTGGCGCTGGCGGAGCAGATCGCCGAGAGCTGGAACCAGGCCAACGAAGACGTCCAGATCCGGGTCCAGCCCATGCCCTCGGGAAACTCGTCAGAGGAGACCTTGCTGGCCGCCATCGTGTCGGGAACGACTCCCGACATCTGTTCCAACATCTTTCCGGGCATCATGGGGCGCCTGGTCCATGCCCGGTCGGTGCGGGAGATCGATGACTTCGAGGGGGCCACGGCCTACCTGGAGGACAGGTGCGGGAAGGTGCTGCTGGACAGCTACCGGCACAGAGACGGGAAGCTGTATCAGGTCCCGTGGAAGGCCAACCCGCTCATGCTGGGCTGCAACCTGGGCATGTTCGACGAGGCGGGACTGAAGCCGCCCAGAACCTACTCGCAGTTCCTGGAAGCCGGGTCCCGGCTGACCGAGGACAGGGACGGTGACGGGCTGACTGACCGGTGGGGCAGCTACCTGGACATCAAGGTGAGCTGGTTCAAGAGGCTGTTCGACTTCTACCCCTTCTACCTGGGCGCATCCCGGGGTCAGACGCTGCTGACGGGTGAGAAGTTCACCATGGACGACGCTGCGGCAAGGGATGTTCTGGAGTTCTTCGCCAGTGGATTCGAGCGGGGGATGTTTCCCCTGGCCTACTGGTACGAGGATCCCTTCATTCAGGGCAAGGTGGCCATGAAGGTGATGGGTCCGTTCCATCTGGTCGATCTGGAGAGGAAGGCGCCTCCCGGGTTCCGGTTCAGCCTGACGCCCTTGCCCACGCCGGACGACAGGCCCGCCGGATCGCCTGTGATCACCTACGGGGATCCGAAGTGCATCGTCGTGTTCTCCAGCTGCAAGGCTCCGGAGGCGGCCTGGCGATTCGTCCGGGCTCTGACGTCAGCCCGGGCCGACCTGGCCCTGGTGGAGAAGTGCCGGCAACTGCCGGTGCGGCGGGGCCTGCTGGAGTCGCCGCTCTTCTCGAGGCTGTTCGCCGGCAACCCCAGACTGGCGGATTTCGCCGGCCAGATCGAGAACACCCGAGCCATCGACGCCTCGATCCACGTGGTGCAGACCTTCGACATCCTGTCCCAGCAGTTCGAGGCATCGGCAATCTACAGGACACGAACGCCCCGTGATGCCATCGGCGCCGCCCGGAAGCGGATCGAGGAGGTGCTGAAATACTGGTGAGGAACCGGACACACATGACGGGGTTTCTGTTCAGCCTCCCCTACATTCTCTGGTTCGCGTTCTTCCTGGCCTGGCCGCTGGCTCTGGCCTTCTACCTCATCTTCCACCGATGGGACCTGGTGACTGACCCGACTCCGGTGGGGCTCCGGAACCTGGAGTTCCTGCTGCAGGACTCCGAACTCCACGGGGCCATTCGGAACACCCTGGTCTTCATCCTGATTCACATTCCCCTGCAGATTGTCGTGGCCCTCGGTCTGGCCTGGGCGCTGAACCAGCCGATCTGGCTGAGGCCGTTCTTCCGGGCTGCCTACTTCCTGCCCTTCGTGATCTCCGGGGCCGTGATCACTCTTCTGTGGTCCGAGTTGCTGTCGACGGAGTCAGGGTTGCTGAATCGGATACTTCAGAGTCTCTTCGGGATCACCGTCCCGTGGCTCACCAGTCCCTGGATGGCCATGCCGAGCATCGCCATCATGGCCACCTGGAAGAACGTCGGCTTCTACGTGATTCTCTACCTGGCTGGGCTGCAGAACATTCCGAAGGAGATCTACGAGGCCGCCGACGTGGAAGGCGCGTCGGGCTGGGACACCTTCAGGCACATCACTCTTCCCATCCTGCGTCCCGTTACAGGACTGGTGATGACCCTGTCGACCATCGCCGGGTTTCAGCTCTTCATCGAGCCCTTCATCCTGACCGGCGGCGGCCCCCTGGGATCGAGCCAGTCCGTCGTGCTCTACATGTACAAGCATGCCTTCTCGTTCCAGCACATGGGCTATGCCGCGACGCTCGGCTTCGCCCTGGCCCTGGTGATCGGAGCCGTAGTGCTGGTGCAGAAGCTGATCTCGGCGGAGCGAGATCGGCCCCTTCGCCTGGGAGCCGCCACCTCCCCTGGCGTGGGTGTGGCCGTCAGCCCCGCCGCGGGCCGGACCGGGGATGTTTCGGTCCCGGCAACGACGGAACGCCGGTCCCCGCCGCCCAGTCCTCCATCGCCTTGGGCTGGGCGAACCCGGAGATTCCTCCTTCACGGACTGCTGATGGCGGGAGCCATCGGATTCCTGTACCCCTTCTTCTGGATGGTCTCCCTCTCGTTGCAGGATCCCTCCGCCGGTCCTGCAACGGTAATTCCGGCTCAGGTCTCGCTGGAGAACTACCGGACCGTGGCGGAGCGGATACCCATCGGCCGGGCTCTGGTCAACAGCTTGCTCGTCTCGGGCTGCGTCACGACCTCCGTGCTCTTTTTCGGTGCCCTGGTGGGATACGCCCTTTCCAAGCTAGTCTTTCCCGGCAGCAAGTTACTGCTCTGGCTGATCTTCGCCACCCTGATGATCCCTGGGCAGCTGCTGTTGATTCCCATGTACACCCTGATCGTCAAGTTCGGATGGATCGACAGCTACGCCGGCTTGATCATTCCCATGCTCATGAACGCCACGTCGATCGTGATCTTCCGGCAGTTCTTCCTCGAGATTCCCGACGCCCTCCTGGAGGCAGCCCGGATAGACGGCTGCTCGGAACCGGGGATCCTGTTCCGGATCGTCTGGCCTCTGGCGAAGCCGACGGTAATCACCATCGGATTGCTGACATTCATGGCCAGCTGGAACGAGGTGCTCTGGCCGCTGATGGTGATCCGGGATCGGGCCATGATGACCCTGCCCCAGATGGTAACCCTCTTTGCCGTCGGCGGCGGCGCCGGAGGCGACATGGGAGTCCAGATGGCGGCGGCCATGTTCCTCGCTCTGCCCATGCTGCTGATATACCTCTGCCTGCAGCGTTACTTCATCGAGGGAATCGCGGCGTCGGGCATCAAGTGATGCCGAAGGATCGAGTCTCGGCCTGATGAACGAGAAAAAGAGATGAGGCGAATACCCATTCAGACACCGGTTCTGGTCGCGGTCATGTTGCTCTCCCTTGCCCTGCAGGCCACGGCCGATCCAGGGCGGGGATTCGCGGAGTCCCTGATCAATCTGTCCCACCTGGACCATCTCTACTTCGATCGCAACCGGGACGGCGAGTGGGTGGGCATGGTCGGCATCTACGCCGAGGCGCCGGATTACGGACTGGTGGGAGACGAGGACGAAGGATTTGCCTGTGTCGACGACTGCGCCAGGGCGTTGCAGGTCTACCTGCGACATCACGAGCTGACCGGGTCGGGACGCTCCTGGAGACGGGCGGTTCAGCTCACCCGGTTCCTACTCGGAATGGAGGACGACGACGGACGGTTCTTCAACTTCGTCTGGAAGGACATGACCGTGAACCGGGATGGGCCCACGAGCCGGCCCGAGATCGGCTGGTGGTCCGCCCGAGCCATCCGGGCTCTGGGAGAGATTCACAGTCGGCTGGTCGCGACGGCACCCCTGCTGGCCATGCGCATCAGCGGCGTGATGTGGCGGGCGGCACGGGGACTCCAGCGAGGTCCCATTCTCGACGAACAGCTGGAGGGTACCGGCTCCACCCGATTGCCGAGAAGGAGCCTGGTGATCGCCGCTATCTATCTCGACGGCTTCACTCGCTATCTGCGCCACGGCCGGGACGAAAACGTCCGGCGGGTGGCACGCGGTCTGGCCCGCTCGCTGCTGGCATCGACTCGGCTGAACCGAATGGCCGAGCCCGCCGGCGCCATCAGACCCATGTCGGGTTCCCGGATCTGGCACGGATGGGGGAGCCATGTGGGGGAGGGCCTGGTGGCGGGATTCGATCTGACCGGCGACGAGGCGTTCCTGGCGGAAGCCCGGCGAATCGCCATCGAATTCGACGCCTTCCGGCTGGCGGCAGGCCTGCCAGGACTCTACCGGCCGGCGATAGATCACTCGGAGCAGATCGCCTACGGTATCAGCACCCGGGTGTCCTATCTGGCCGCCCTGTACAGGCGCGGAGGCGAGCCATTCCTGGCCGGCCTGGCAGGTCTGCACGCTTCCTGGCTCTTCGGCAACAACCGAGCTGATGAGGCAGTCTACGATAGGGACACGGGCCGCTGTTTCGACGGCGTGACCCGGGGGATCGTCAACAGGAACAGCGGGGCGGAGTCGACCATCGAGGCCCTCCTGGCTCTGCTGGACCTGGCGTCGATCCGGGAGTCTCACAGCTGGCTCTCGGCGCGCCGAGTCGAATTCGCCGCTGGAACCGGCGAGAGTAAACCGGGGATACTGGCCACGTTCGAGAAGTCAGACGGTTCCCGGTGGGACCTGACGGCTGACCCGGCGGACGGCTCATGCTCCCTGACTCCTCGGGCGCCGCGATACTGACCCGTCTTCGATCCCCGGCACCTGTACTGCCCAACGACCTCCGGACTTGCAACTCTCAACTGACTTCGAGGAACGCCATGACATCTACGAGGCAAACCGAGCTCTTCCAGCGTCATCCCGGCAACCCGATCCTGACAGTCGCCGATTTGCCCTATCAGGCCAACACGGTCTTCAACGCCGGGGCCGCCCGAGTCGGAGACGAAACCGTGCTGCTCCTGCGAGTGGAAGATCGGAGCGGCCTGTCGCACCTGACGGTGGCCCGCAGCGCCGACGGCGTGACGCGCTGGGTCGTCGACTCTTCCCCCACCTTCATACCCAGCCCCGAGACTCATCCCGAGGAGCTCTGGGGAGTGGAGGACCCTCGGCTGATCTTCCTGGAGGAGCGGCAGGAGTGGGCCGTCTTGTACACGGCCTATTCCCCACTCGGTCCTCAGGTCTCCCTGGCAACCACCAAAGACTTCAAGACCTTTCAGCGCCACGGGGTCGTCATGCCCCCTGAAGACAAGGACGCCGCCCTCTTCCCGATCCGGTTCGACGGCAGGTGGGCCATGCTGCACCGTCCCGCCCCGAACGCCATCGGAATCGGCGCCCACATCTGGCTCTCTTTCTCGCCGGACTTGAAGCACTGGGGGGATCACCAGATCGTCATTCGAGCCCGTGACGGGGCCTGGTGGGACGCCCGCAAGATCGGCCTGTCACCGCCTCCGATCCCCACGGATCGCGGCTGGCTGGTCATCTACCACGGCGTCAAGGCCTCCATCGACGGAGGAATCTACCGCCTCGGCCTGGCACTTCTCGATCGTGACGACCCGACCCGTGTCCTGTCCCGAGGAGACGAGTGGGTCTTCTCTCCCACCGAGCCCTACGAGGTGGCCGGCGACGTGAACAAGGTCGTCTTCCCCTGCGGCTGGACCCTGGAGGACGATCAACTCCGCATCTACTACGGCGGCGCCGACAGCTGCATGGCCCTGGCCACAGCCAGCATCTCGAACCTCCTGAACTGGTTACCATAGACGAAGCCCGTAGCCCGAGGCCCGCAGCCAGAGGTCCGTAGCCCGTAGCCCGAGGCCCGTAGCCCGTAAGCCCAATGCCCAATGCCCATGAATTAGTGGAAGGAATGTTTGAAAACGAGGGCTCTGCCCTCGAACTTCCGCCAGGGGCCATTGGCCCCTGGACCCGGATGAACAGATCGAGCTCTCGTATGTCATTCAAGTATTCATCAGCACTCTCAGTCGCATCAGTCCGATTGGGGGTTTGGGAGAGCGGGCTCCCCCAACGGGGTGTGGGGCTGAGCCCCACTACAACAAAATCCGACTTATCTCACCGGCATTGCTCGTAAGCCCGTATAGCCCGTAGCCCTCGGACCCAAACTCCAGAGACCAGAGACCAGCCCCCCTCACCTTGACATCACCCCCTGCCGAACCGCCCTCCCCGGCCGTCGACTCCCGCATCGTGGCGCTCGGAATGGCCCGGATGGCCGACGCCTTCTGCAACAGCATGATGATCGTCGTGCTGCCCTTGCACCTGGCCGGCCTGAGTCCGAAGGACCTGCCTTTGCCGGTGGAGACGGCAGCCAGCCTGGTTTTGTCGGTCTTCGGGTTCGTCATCGCATTGATTCAACCTCTGGCAGGCCGCATGGCGGACCGGAAGCAGTCCTATCGTCGCTTCGTGGAAATGGGACTGATGGTGCTGACCTTGTCCACGGCGGCGTTCCTGACGGCTCCGGGCTTCATGGGCACCTTACTGCTTCGGCTGGTCCAGGGGACCGGGCTGGGCCTGACGATCCCGGCTACCATGGCTCTCGTGACGCTTCACAGCACCCGGGAGAACCGGGGCACGGCCATGGGAGTGTTCACGTCGTTCCGGATGTCCGGATTCGCATTCGGCCCTCTGGCAGCCGGACTGATCCACGATCGATGGGGTCCCTCGCCTGTGTTCGCTCTGGGGGCGGCGGCCAGCCTCCTCTCCATCGGCCTGGTTCGGATGTGGGTCCCCGACGATGCCAGCCGAAGGCTCGCCAAGCCGGAGATTCCCGTTCTGGAAGGGGAGGGCGAGACGCCGGTGGTCGATCTGTCAGCGCCGGCCTCGGAGGATGACGACTCGAAGGACCTCTCGCCTCGAGAGAGCATCTGGCGCCTTCGACTCCTGGGTGCCGCCTTCTTCGTGATGATGATCGGCCTGGCCAGCCTCGCCAGCGTCCAGACTCAGATCAACCAGCGCCTCAATCAAGGCGCTACGGAGTTCGGGATCGCCTTCTCGGCCCTGGTCATCACCCGGGTACTGCTCCAGATCCCCATCGGCGCCCTGTCTGACAGGTTCGGCCGCCTTCCCTTCGTCGTCGGAGGCCTGATCCTGCTGGGACCAGCAACCATGGCCATCGGCATCGTCACCGCCACGTGGCAACTCGTGGCGGTCCGCATGCTCCAGGGCGCCGCCTCGGCGGCGGTCATGACCCCCGGCATGGCCCTGGCCTCCGATCTGGCCCGTCACGGCTCACTCGGCGCGGAGCTGAGCATCACCACCACCTCATTCTCCCTCGGCGTGGCCATGGGAATGCTCATCTCGGGAGTCCTGACGCCCGCCATCGGATTCCAGCCGACATTTCTGGTGGTAGGCAGCCTGGCTCCACTGGCAGGAATCGCCCTCTGGCAAGTCATGTCACGGTCCCTGGATGGCAGCTGAGGCTCGACCCCAGGCGGCACGGCAGCCGGCAAGGACGCCTTGACCGAGGTCTCCCCAGCGCCAGCACTCTTCCGAATCCTTGCGGCCCTGGCCGTGATACTCTGCAGACTGATCATGCATGAGGAGATGAAATGACCAAAGAGAGGATAGATCAGGAGAGCAAGTACTGCGCGGCCAACTATGCTCCCATACCCGTCGTCCTGGAGCGCGGAGAGGGCGTCTGGCTCTGGGACGTGGAGGGTCGTCGCTATCTTGATATGATGAGCGCCTACTCCGCTGTGAGCCTGGGCCACGGCCACCCTCGAATCCTGGCGGCCCTGACAGATCAGGCCAAGAAGCTAGCCCTCACATCCCGGGCATTTCATACCGACCAGCTGGGGCCCTTCCTGGAGGATCTCTGCCGGCTCACGGGCTTCCCGAAGGCCCTGCCCATGAACACCGGTGCGGAGGCAGTGGAGACAGCGATCAAGGCCGCTCGCAAGTGGGGTATGCAAGTCAAGGGCATCACCGATGGCAACCAGAGAATCATCACCTGTGAGGGCAACTTCCACGGCAGGACCACGACGGTGATCAGCTTCTCCTCCGAGGCTCAGTACAAGGAGGGCTTCGGCCCCCTGTCGCCGGGCTTCGACTCGATCCCCTATTGCGACACGACCGCCCTGGAGGCTGCCATCACGCCCGATACGGTTGCCTTCCTGGTAGAGCCGGTTCAAGGAGAGGCAGGCATCGTGGTGCCCCCGAAGGGCTTCCTCAGGGAGGCGGCCCGAATCTGCCGCGAAGGGAATGTCCTGCTCGTCGCCGATGAGGTCCAGACCGGTTTCGGCCGGACCGGCAAGATGTTCGCCTGCGAACATGAAGGCGTGAAGCCAGACGTCATGATCCTCGGCAAGGCTCTTGGAGGAGGCGTGTTCCCGGTCAGTGGAATCGTTGCCACCGAAGAGGTCATGGGCGTCTTCCGCCCCGGCGATCACGGCAGTACCTTTGGAGGCAATCCCCTGGGCGCCGCCGTTGGACGGGCAGCCATCGCGACGCTGGTGGAGGAGAACCTGGCGGAGCGGGCCGCCGAGATGGGCGAAGTGCTGCTGCAGGAGCTCCGGAAGATCGAGTCTCCCATCGTAGAGGAGGTCCGCGGCCTGGGGCTGCTCTGTGGCATCGAACTGAAACGCTCCGCCGGACGAGCCCGGCCCTACGTGGAGCGTCTGTTTCGGAGCGGAATCCTGTCGAAGGAGACCCACGAGCAGGTCATCCGATTCGCCCCACCCCTCACGATCGAGAAGAAGGATCTCCTGGACGCATGCCGCATCGTGAAGGAGGTCCTGGAGAACCGGGAGGACTGAGCCATGGCGGAACCGAGTGAGAACAAGATCCACGACGTGGCCGTCATCGGCGGTGGCGGCGCGGGGACGATGGCGTTTCTGAGGGCCGTCCTCAACGGCGATGACTCCCTGCTGCTTTCCGGAGACGCGACGACAGCCCGGAAGGGCCGGGCGACCTGGGTGGCGGAGGTGGACAACATCCCCGGGATGCACGGATTGAAGCGTCCGATCACATCGACGACGAAGTCGACCCTGAGCTGGCTTCAGTCCCAGGACTGGTTAAGGGATCGGGCCGCCCAGATCTCCGCCAGTGTCACAAAACTGGAGAAGCAGGGAGACATCTTCGTCCTCCACCATGGCAAGGATGGAGAGGGCCGCTCCCGGGCCCGGTTCGTGATTCTCGCCACAGGCGTGATGGACGTGCAGCCCCAGATCGGCGGCTCCATCGAACCCATTTTCCCCTTCGCGAACCGGGGCGATATTCTCTACTGCATCCGATGCGACGGACACCGGACACTGGGGCACGACACGGCGGTGATCGGCAATTCGGAGTCCGCCATCTACATCGCTGCCATGCTGGTGGAGCGGTACGGCCTGAAGCCGCCGGCCATCCTGGCCAACGGCACGGATCTGCAGCTGGGCGACGAGGCCGAAGAGCTGCGTCAGGCCTATGGTATGGCCTTGCACACAGAAGCGATCCAGTCCGTTCTGGGTGATAAGAAGACAGGCCTGGCAGGGTTCGAGGTCCAGGGGGGCGCCACGGTTTCAGTGACCCGCGCCTTTGTCAGTCTCGGCCTGATCTGCTACAACGAGCTGCTGACCGGCCTGGATGGCCAGGTGACCTCTAGCGGCCGAGCTGTCGTGGACGAGCAGTTCGAGTCCTCCGTGACGGGACTCTTCGTCGTCGGTGACCTGGTGGTGGACCGGAAACTGCAGGTCTACACGGCCTGGGACGGAGCGGTGGATGCGGCGGACTCCATCAACTCCCGGCTCAGGAATGAACGGCGAAAGGCCCGTATCGACCAGTTTCGGAGCCAGACCGGATCGGGATAGTTATCCGTCTAGAGACTCGGGGACAAACGACTCGTTTCAGTTCTGGCGGCCACGGCAGGCAAACCAACATTGGCTGAAACAAGTCGTGTGTCCTCGAGTCTTCTACGTGGGCTTGACGGCCACGTGACGGACCAGCACCTTCAGTAGCTCGTCTCGGCGGAAGGGCTTGCGGATGAAGTCGTTGGCCCCGGCGGCGAAGGCTGCCTCCCGGTCCTCCTCAAAGGCGCCCGCCGTGACGGCCACGATCGGCACGGCTGACAGCTCGGGTATCGCCTTGATCCGGCGGGTCGCCTCCAGACCGTCCATGGGCTCCATTCTCAGATCCATCAAGATCACGTCGGGGCGATAGCGTCCCAGTATCTCGATCGCCTCCTCGCCATCGGAGGCCTCCTCGAACTCCAGGCCCACGGGCTCCAGCAGGATCTTGATGACCGACCGGTTCAGCGGCTCGTCATCAACGATCAGTATCCGGCTCTGCTCCAGTCCCGAATTCAGGGCCCGGGGAGGGCTGGGGACTGCGGCGCTGCTCTGGCTGTCCGATTCCGGAGCGAGCTGCAGCGGGACTGAGACGACGAAACGACTCCCCTGGCCAGGGTTGCTGCAGACCTCGATACTGCCGCCCATGAGTCCGATGTACTGACGGCTCAGGGCCAGACCGAGACCCGTGCCCCCGACCCGGCGCCCCTCCTCGGTTTGCTCGAAGGGCTCGAAGAGCCGATCTAGCTCTTCCCGAGGAATACCGACTCCCGTGTCGGCGACTTCGATCTGGATTCGGCGATCTGCGTCGGTGTCCTTCGGCCCATGCATGGACAGCCCTATCCGGCCGGTGGAAGTGAACTTCACGGCGTTACCCAGCAGGTTCACCAGTACCTGCCTCAACCTGTCACCGTCCCCGATGACCCAGCGAGGTGCATCAGCGTCGCAGGTGACCTGAAACTGGAGTGAGCGTGCCTCGATCCGTGGCCGGAACATGGACTCAATCTGGGCGAGAACACCGGGCAAGTCGAAAGGCTCGGACCTCAGGGTGAGCCTTCCTGCCTCGATGCGTGATACCTCGAGCACGTCGTCGATCAGTGAGAGCAGATGCTCTCCGCTGCTGCGGATGGCCTTCAACGCCTGGCTCTGCTTCTCCCGCAGAGAGCCATCCTGGTGCAAGACCTCCGAAAAGCCAAGGATGGCGTGGAGGGGGGTGCGAATCTCATGGGACATGTTCGCCAGGAACACACTCTTCGCCCGGCTGGCTGCATCGGCAGCGTCCTTGGCGTGACGCAGCTCCTCCTCCACCTTCTTCCGCTCCGTGATGTCTTCCGAGATACCCAGCAAGTATCGGGGCACGCCCCGATCGTCGAGGATGGGGATCTTCTTGGTGTGGAGGAATCGCTGCCCCTTGTCCCGGGACTCGATTGGCTCCTCCGGGATATCGACCAGCTCGCCGTTGTTCAGGACTTCTCGATCCTTCCGAACGAAGAACTCCGCCTGTTCCCTGGCGAAGAAGTCGAAGTCGTTCTTGCCGTACATCGCCTCCCGATCGATTCCCAGGAGGGCCTCGGCGGCCTTGTTGAACCGGAGGAACCGCAGCTCCTTGGCGTCCTTCACGAAGACCATGAGCGGGATGTTCTCGAAGACCGCCGACAGGAATTGCTCCCGCTCCCGGATGGCGGTCTCGGCACGCCGATGGGAGGTGACATCCACGGCGATCCCAACGTGGTGGCCCTCAGAGGCCAGAGAGGGGGGAACCGAGAACATCCAGATGTCGACCCAGCAAGGAGATTCGGTTCCTCTATTCAGTCTCACCTCGCATTCGAACCAGCCACCCTCCCGAGACAGTGACTTCCACCCTTCCTGGGCGGAGATCCTGTCTTCAGGCACGATCGGGTCCAGCCATAGACCCTGACAGGCCTGCTCCTCTGACTGCCCGATGAACTTCAGCCAGCCCGGATTGGCGAAGCGTGTCACTCCGTCGCTGGCCACGACAAAGACCCCGAATGGCGCCATCTCGGCCAGCACCCGGAGCCCATCCCCCAGCGCGTCTGGCCCGGCACTCGGCGCATTCCCCTTCTCTTGACGATCAGCCATGGCCACTTCAGTCTATTCGGAAAGCTGGCCGGGGACAACGGCTTCGAAGTTGGGCTCTCGCATCCGCCCGTCTCCCCTGCGCAACGCCCCCCTCCAGACCCCGCCCCTGACAAGCCGCAGGTCAAACTGCGTATACTGACCGCCGTGACCAGCGACAGGGACATCACGGCATCCGTCGAGGGAGGCGGAGCTCCATCGGAGGCAATCGTGTGCCAGGCTGAAGCCAAGGGACTCGGCCGGTACTTCCATGGATTCCGGCGATGGCTCTTCGGTATTCACGGCAAGCCGGAGGAGATCGCTCTCGGTTTCGCCCTGGGCATCTTCGTGGCGTTCTCGCCCACCATGGGAGTGCAGATCATGCTGGCCATCGCCGTTTCGACCCTCTTCGGGGCCAGCCGTGCCGCCGCTGTGCCCCCGGTGTTCATCACCAACCCGGCTACCCTGGTGCCCATCTACGGGGCCACTTACTGGCTCGGCTCCAGGTTCAGGAGCGGACCGCCGGTGGAGGAGGTCCAGAGAGCCATGTCTGGATTGCTGTTCCGGTTTCAGGGGCATGAGGCTTGGGATCTTCAGGGCCAAATCGCCGAGTTCGCGGCCCTAGGCTGGGATGTCCTGATACCCATGACAATCGGTGGCGCCATCGTGGGAGCCGTTCTGGGGGCCATCGGTTACGGAGTGGTGATGACCCTGTTCCACCTCAGAGACCGGGACGAGGAGCAAGCTCGGAGCAATCGAGCCAGCTCCTCGAAGCTGGCGGATCGCTGAGGGGCACGAGTTTCTCGTCAGCCCGTATTTCGCATCCCGGCGGCGATGCCGTTGATCGTGACCAGCAGGGCGTCGTGGAGGCCAGGATCATCTGCCTCCCTGACTCGCCTGAGGAGCTCCACCTGGAGCAGGTTCAAGGGATCCACGTAGGGATTCCGGAGGGCGATGGACCGGCGAAGCAGCGGGTTCTCTTCGAGCAGCTCTTCGTGACCTGCCGTGCGGAGAACCTGGGACCGAGTCAGATCGAACCGGTCTCTGAGCTGCTGACCCAGGTCCCGGAGCTCGGGGGGAACGAGGAACTCCTCGTACCGTTCTGTCAGGGACGGGTCCGCCTTGGCCAGGACCATCTCGACCAGGTCCAGGTTCGATCGGAAGAATGGCCAGTCCCGGGCCATTCGCTGCAGGGTCTTGCCCTTGCCGGCTGACCAGGCCTCGGCGAAGGCCTCTCCGATGCCGAGCCAGGCTGGCAACATGAGACGAATCTGGGTCCAGGAGAAGACCCAGGGGATGGCCCTCAGGGACTCCAGTCCAGCTCCCCCGGCGCGCCGAGCGGGCCGGCTTCCAATCTTGAGCCGCGGGATCTCCTCCAGGGGAGTGACGGACCGGAAATAGGGATAGAACCGGGAGCTCTCCCAGACCGTCTCCCGATAGGACCGGGCAGCAGTCCGGCTCAGGTCGTCCATCAGGGTTCGCCAGGTCTTGAGCGGGACCCGAGGAGGGTTCAAGGTGGCCTCCACGGCGGCAGCGGTGTAGAGCTCCAGAGTCTGGGCCGCGGTTCCGGGCAGGCCAAACCGATGCTGCACCACTTCGCCCTGTTCCGTGACACGGAGCCGCCCGTCGACGGAGCCCGGCGGCTGTGACAGGATGGCGGAATGAGCAGGTCCGCCGCCACGGTCGACAGATCCCCCCCGGCCATGGAACAGAGTCGCCCTGACTCCTCGCTCCCGGCAGACTCGGACCACATCTTCCTGGGCACGGTAGAGGGCCCAGACAGCAGCCAGGCGGCCTGTCTGTCGCGCCGAATCGGAGTATCCGATCATCACTTCCTGCCGGTCCCCCACTCGCTTTCGGTAGGCCGGGATGTCGAGGAGACGGGCCACTGCCTCCCCGGCGCCGTCCAGCGCTTGCAGGGACTCGAAGAGGGGCACGACCCGGAGGGGCGGCTCCACCCGGGCCTCCTTCTGTAGCAGCTGCACTGCCAGCACATCGGAGGGGTTCTGGGCCAGGGAGATGACATAGGCACCGAGGCTCCAACCGGGCTGATCCGCCGCAGCCTGGAAGGTATCGAACACCTCCTGCACCTCCGGAGATGCGGGCATATCTCTCGGGATCAGGGGCCGGCGGCCCGCCAGCTCCCTGGCCAGGAACTTCTGCCTCTTCTCCTCCGGCCAGGCGGCGTAGGAGCCGAGCCCGAGATGACGCGTCACCGCATCGAGAGCATCGGTGTGACGGCTCGACTCCTGCCTGAGATCGAGGCGGACCATGGACAGGCCGAAACAGCTGAGGCGACGGATCATGTCAAGCAACCGCCCCCCTGCCACAGCCTCTGCGCCGCAGCGGCGAAGGGAGTGGTAGCAGAGCAGAAGCGGCTCCTCCAGCTCCGATGGGTCCTCGTAGATGGGCTCGGCGGAAGGAACCCGGTCAGCCAGGCGATCCTCGAGGTGAGTCCGGGTGGCGAGCAGGCGGACACGAACCTCCCGCAGGAGCTCACGGTAGGGCTCGGCGGCTGACCCGGCCCGGCTCCGCACCGCGTCATCGCACCGCGTCATGGAGAGCTCCCACCTGAGGGGGTCCACTTCCTGGATGAAGAGGTGCGCCGCCATCCATCTGTGCAGCAGAGAGACCCGGCGAGTCACGACGGCCGTCACGTTGGGATTGCCGTCCCGGTCGCCTCCGATCCAGGAACCGAAACGAATGGGAGCGGCACCGACGGGCAAACCTTGGCCCGTCCGGTCCCGCAGGATGGTATCGAGGCGGCGCAGGAACGCGGGCACGGCGGACCAGAGCGACTCCTCCAGGACGATCAGACCGCTCCGGGCCTCGTCGGTGGGACTTGGCCGGGTCCTGCGCAGTTCGTCGGTGAGCCAGATTGCCGTGTTCTCCCGATAGAGGGACTCCTCGACCTCCCGCCGCTCCTCGTCAGTCAGGCCCGGGCGATCTCGCAGGAAGAGCTGCTCGGCAATCCGGTTGTGCTTCTGAATCAGGGTCCGGCGCACCACTTCCGTGGGATGGGCTGTGAAGACCGGCTCCACACGTTGCTCGCAGAGCGCTTGCCGGATCTCGGCCGGCGTCCGGCCTGCTGCCTCGAGGCGCTTGAACGCGTCCTCCAGCGTGCCCGGCTGGGACGGAGATCCCGGCCCACCGGTCTCACGACGGCGCATCCGTACACCGTGATGCTGCTCGGCGATGTTGGCCAGGGCCAAGAACTGGGCAAATGCCCGGGCCACGGGCAGCACCTCCTGGTCCAGTGAAGCCAGCAGATCCCGCAGCTCCTGGGTGGCCCGGCTGTGACCGCTACGGGCCTTCTTCGCCAGGGATCGGACCCGCTCGACCGTCTCGAAGAGAGCCGGTCCTCCTTGTTCTCGAAGGGTGTCTCCCAGCAACTTGCCCAGGAGCTTCACGTCCTTCCGGAGGGGGGCGTGCGTATCCGATGCCACTCCTGACTTATACCTTCCAGGCGCCGCCACTGCCAGAGAAAACCCCGCAGGGCGGGCCTACCTGTGCCGCTGCCACTCCATGGAGATCCGCTCGAACTTCAGCTGCACTGGAAGCACCTTGATTGGAATCGAGAGCTTCGTCTGGTTGCCGCTGGAGTCCGTGGCCTCGATCTCCACGCGGATCGCCGGCCTGGGCGCCTGAGCGGCGAATCCCAGGGAGGTGGCGAGGCCAGACAGCAACGTGGCCAGCACCAGAACAGCTATTCTGTGACTTGAGACACCTGTATTGATGCCGATCATGATCCCTCTCTCCTCTTGGTTGCTTGCCTTGAGGCAGATTGCTTGCCAGAAGGGGGCCGGCGGTCGCCAGGGAGAACTCACCAGAGTCGTGAGTCCTCTATCGAAGCGGACTCACAGCCAGGCGGTGGCCCTGAAAACAGACGAGCGAGCGCCAGGGAGAATCATGTCACCGGCCTGCCGCGTGTCAGCAATCTTCCAGGGGAGGAGAATTCCTGCTGCTGCCGGGTCTACCGAGTTGGGGGCCGCAACTCTGGGTGCTTCAGGTAGAACTGCTCCACATCGGCGGCGGTGTGGAATCGAACGAGGCCGAGCTCTCTCCAGCCGAAGAAATCGGCCGGATCCAGGAACTTGAAGCCCACGTGCTTCTTCGCCAAGTCCTCGGCGAACAGACGGTCCGAATTGGAGAAGTCCGCTCCGGGTGTCCCGTCGGGAGCCTTGTCATGATCCTTCCTCCACGCTGAGTCACCCACCATTATGGAGCCGGCCCAGTCGACGGAGCGCAGCAGGGTCATCTTCACGATGACCTCCGCCAGATCGGCCATTCCCGTGCCCGGTTTCCGGAACACGTTCTTGGTCTCAGCCAGATCGAAGTAATCCACCGGGGTGCCCTGCTGATTGATGAGGTGAATGGTGTACCTCAGGGCTGCCTCGGCGTCGGCGAGACTGACGAACTTGGGAATGCCGCCCTGATTCGAGACGATGGCGATCAGGTATCCGTCTTGGGACAGGCTGGCGAGCCGCTCCGCCACCAGGGGCAGGAGGAGCACGTCCCGCGCCGAGCTGGCGCTCACACTGCCGCTCTTCGAGACCCGGAGTGTGCTGTCGGCGTCGAAGAAGGCTATCTTGACAGGCCCATCGCCGGTGGGCGTGAATCCTGCACGGAGTGTCCTCCGCGTGACTGGGTGTTGTGTGGAGTCGAGATTCAAGTCGTCAGCCTGGACAGGCAGGCAGGTCAAGAGCAGTCCTAGAAGAATTGGAAGGAGATTCACCTGGTTCGGCCTCCCCGGGCTGTCAGGTCGTGAGTGTGCCGGATCAGCTTCCCATGGATCCGCGGGCCGGCGCATCCTGAAATCCTGGCGCTCCGGCAGACGTTACCTGATACCATGAATGTGGAGTCGAACACCGGAGGATCCCCGGGGAGGCAATCGAATGCCCGTACCATCCACGGAACTGATAACACTGTTGCTCATCGTCTATGTAGGCGTCCAGGGCTACCGACTTCGGGCGGCGAGGGCCAAGGGAGCCACGGGAGTGAAGAATCCTCTCTACCTCCTCTTGATCGGCCTGATTCTCGTGTCCTGCATCCTCTTCCACATCATGCACGCCGTGGAGAACCTTTAGGGCCGCTGCCGCCGGCCGGGGACAGGACGGGCGGCTCGAAAACCTCTGGCTCCGGAGAGCCCTGGAAGACGAAACAGGCCCCGTCAGGGATGTTCCTGTACGGAGCAGGGCCGATCCTGGGCGGGAGCCGTTTCCTCCTGCGGGAACGGAGAGGCTGCATTGGTGTGGGATGTGGCCAAGATCGGACCGGTTCTACCAAGGCCGGGATACTTCGGCTGCCCTTCCAGGACTGCCGAAAGGCCTAATGGGACTCCATCCATGGAGACCCCCACCTGGATCATGTCTTTAGACGGAGGTTGTTCGTGAATCAGAAGAGCCGAAACCGATGGATCACCCACCTCGTTCCCGTACTTCTATGCTTCGCTCTCACGGGATGTGGTGGCAGCGGTAACGGTAGCGGGATCAGCCCCGGCGCCGTCGTGACCGGAGGCGGCGGCGGCACCACGACGACCGCCGGGACCGGCAACGTCTCGGGCCAGGGCTTCAAGGGCCCGTTTCAGGCCGGGGCTCTCGTGGAAGCCTTCAGTGTCGTCGGCGGAGCCAAGGGTACCCGCCTCGCGACGGGTACGACGGACAGCTCGGGGAACTTCACCCTGTCCGTTGATCCGGCCTACGACGGCCCCGTGCTGATCGAGATCAGCGGGATCTTCTTCGACGAGGCGACGGGCACCACCCAGTCGACTGTCGGCAGCCCCCTGAAGGGAGCTATCTCCCGGATCGCCTCGGGAGGAACGATCTCGAACGTGCGGGTCACGGCCCTGACCCACATCGCCGTAGCCGTTGCCCAGGGCCGGGGAGCCCTCACGGAGAGCGGGCTGAATCAGGCCTTCACCGATGTGGGCAACCGGTTCAGCATCAGCTCGATCCAGAGCTCTGCGCCCCACGACACGCGACGGACCTCCACGGGAGTGGACCCGAACAGCCTCGAGTACGGTCTCATCGCCTCCGGCCTCAGTCAGGTCGCCGAGACCCTGAACGTGACCGTCGCCACTCTGCTGGCGGCCATCACCCAGGACGTGGCCGACGGCAACCTGGACGGCACCAACGGAGGCTCGGCCCTGACGATGGCGACCCGCAGTGGCGGAACCGTCAGCTACAGCTCCAGCACCCTTTCCTCCACGCTGTCGACGGCGATCGGCGCCTTCATCGACTCGCCGCAAGACGGCACGGGCCTGAGCTCCACCGACACCCAGGTGGTGGTTCTCCAGTCGGCCATCTTCCGGGCCAACACGGCGCCCGCCGCATCCCTGTCGATCACCCCGGCATTCGCACCACTCGGGACCACGGTCAGCCTCGACGGCCGAGGCAGCAAGGACCCCGACGGCGACGGGATCACCTACTCCTGGGCCGCCACTGTTTCGGGTCAGAACGTCACCATCACCAACGCCAGCAGCCCTCAGGCCCTGTTCCTCGGAGCCATCGCCGGCCCCCACGCGATCACCCTCACCGTCTCGGACACCTTCGGGCTATCCAGCTCGGCCACGGGCCAGATCGTGATCGCCACACCAGGCCCCGCCAGCCTGTCGATCGCCCCCCTTCAGTCGATCGGCACCGTTGCCCAAGGACAGGCATTCACGGCCGCCTTCTCGGTGACCAACTCAGGGACTCAGGCAGCAACCATCTCGAGCGCAGCGCTCTCCTACAGCGGCAGCAGCCTCACGGTGGCTCCCCGTCCCAGCAATTCCGTCACCCTGGCGGGCGGCAGCTCGGCGACGTTCACCTTCGACGTGACCGCCGGAGCAACGGCAGCGACAGGCAGCTTCACGGCATCAATTCAGGTGGCCGCCAGGGACGTGACTTCCGGAGCAGACGTGAGCGTCTCCTCGGCAAACTCCGGTACGGTGCAAGTAACCCAGGTGCCAGTCGCGGCCCCTTTGACTCTGGGCAGCTTCGCCTCAACGGTCTCTGTCGTTCAGGGCCTGGGAACCACTGTGGCCGTGGCCGTCACCAATCCCGGCGCCGACTCGGCCCGGATTCTCTCGTCCTCCATGTCACTTGGCAACTCGGCCATCCTGGCCCGTCCCGTGGCCGGCAACCCGACGACACTGGCAGGAGGAGCCACGGCCAACCTGGTCTTCGAGATCTTCGTCGACGGTTCCGTACCGGCCGCCACCTACAATGCTGACGTGCAGGTCGTGGCCCGGAGCGCCACGTCGAATCTCAACATCGACGGGTCCCGCACGAGAGTCGGCTCCCTTCAGGTCATCGAGATCGGCCGGCTGCGGATCAGCAATCTGACGGCGTCCAACAGCATCGTGTCGCAGGGAACGGTTGTGACCGCCAGCTTCACCCTGGAGAGCATCGGAGGCTCGGTGGTCAACTTGACCACCGTCGCCATCGACATCGGCAACCTCCGAATCGCCCCCACCAATCTACCCGTTCCCGCCACCCTGGCATCGGGTCAGTCGGCGACCTTCAACTTCACCATCAACAGCTCGGCCCTGGCCGTGGCAATCCACAGCATCAACGGTACGGCAGCAGGAACGGATGCGACGGGGGGACAGGCCGTTCCGGTCGTGGAAGTCACCCTGCCGCCGACACTGACGGTCCAGAAGCCGGCAACCCTGGCGATCTCGTCATTCACGCCAGCCACCAAGACCGTGTCTCAAGGACAGACGGTCCGGGTTGCCGCCTCCGTGACGAATGGCGGAACGGCTCCGAGCCGTCAGACCACCGTCAGCCTCCTGTTCTTCCAGGGGGCGACGAACGTCAGTGGCAACTTCACCGTCTCCGTCGTCGCCAGCAATCCCACCACTGTGGCGGGCTCCAGCTCCGGGTCCTACCTGTTTGACGTGCGGCCTACCAGCGGGGGCATCACCGGAGACGTAGTGGTTCAGGCCACCGCCATGGGTCAAGACGGCAATGACGGCAGCGCCCTGGTGGCCGCACCGGCGACCCTGACCTGGAAGGTCGAGGAGGCCTCCAGCCTCACACTGGGCGCGCCCCTCTTTCCACTGACAGTGTCTCAAGGACAGACCTTCCGAGTCACCCAGTCCGTCAGCAATACCGGTGGAGCCACCCTGACGGCCGCCACAGGAGTCCTGACAGTCCAGGGAACCGGCGCCAGCATCGCCGCCACGGGCACACAGCTTGCCGCGATTCCCGGTGGGACCACCACGACCTACACCTTCGACGTGACCGTATCCGCCACGGCAGCCTCGGGTGTGCGGCCCTTCACCTTCGTTGCCTCCGGCAAGGATTTGAACAGCGGCTCGACCGTAGCGGCATCGGCCTCGCCGGCATTCAACGTGACGGTGCAAACAGGAGCCAGTCTCACGGCGGGCTCCTCGATCAACCTCTCAAAGGCCAGCCAGGGTCAGTCCTTCGTGGTCACCGTTCCCGTGGCCAACGCAGGTCAAGCAGACGCGATGGTCACCACCGCCAGCCTGCGCTTCAGCGGTACGGGAGTGACCGTTATGCCCAGGACGATTCCTGCCACCGTCCCGGGTCTTTCGACGGGAGTCTTCGAGTTCAACGTCACCATCGGCCTCGGCGCCGAGCTGACCAGCAGAACAGTCACCTTCAGCCTCGACGGGAGTGACGCCAACTCAGGAGAGAACCTGAGCATCAGCAATCAGTCCGTCGGCGCTGTCACGGTCCAGTCTCCCGGACAGCTGGTGTTCGGCAACATCGTCGCCCCCAGCACAGTCAGCCTGGGCCAGACCTTCCCTGTGACCATCCAGGTTCAGAATCCTGGGCAGGCGGCGATCTTCAGCACCACGGGCACGATGGCGTTCTCCGGCTCCGGGCTGTCTGTCACGGCCAGGACCACCAACCCGGCGATCGTCGCCGGCGGCGCCACCCTGCCATTCGTCTTCGATGTCTCGGTGGCCAACAACGCTGCGTCCTCGGCCCGGACGGCCAGCGCGACCTTCACAGCCGTCGCGAGCGGTACCCTGGCCGCCCTCTCCACATCTCGAGCAGACGCGGGCAGCATCACGGTGCAGACAACGTCGGTCCTGTCGCTATCCAACATCGGAGGCGAGAGCATCGCCAGCCAAGGCCAGCTCATTGTCGTCACCGCCACGGTGACCAACACAGCCCAAGCCCGGGCCATCCTGTCGGGAGCAAGCCTCACCTTCGACAACAACAGCAACCTGACAATCGCCAACGTCGCCTTCCCCTCCAGCATCGCCGGCGGTCAGACCGGGACACTCCGGTTCAACGTGACGCCCGCCAGCTCCTCAACTCCCGGGTCCCGGACAGCCATCCTGACCGTCAATGCCGCCGACGGCAACAGCGGTGTGGATGTGAGCCAGGTCAAGTCCCCGGCAGGTCAGATCACCATCGAGACTCCCGCCGCCGTCTCGGCCAACCCGATGCTGTCCCGGACCAGCGCCTCCGCGGGAGTGACGTTCCCGGTCACCGTCCCGGTCACCAACGCCGGCCAGGCAGCGGCGAAGGTCACGACGGCGTTCCTGAGCTATAGCGACTCCGGATTGACCGTCACACCCGTCACCATCCCGGCCTCGATTCCGGGCCTCACGACGGCCAACTACGTCTACTCCGTCAAGGTGGAGGACGGCGCTCCCGCGACGGCACGAACGGCCAGCTTCACCCTCTTCGGAGCCGATCAGAACAGCAACAACGCCCTGGCGATCTCTGCCGTCAGCGTCGGCACCTTCACCGTGCTGGCGCCTCCAGGCCTGCCATTCCTGGCATTCGACGAACCCTCGGAGGCCAGCCACCCGGGCAAGTCCATTCCGGACATCAGAGTGTCACTCATGGCTCCCGGCGTGGTGGATCGGGCCGGCTCCGGCGAGACCCTGACCCTCAGAGTGACCGGCTCCGG
>JAJFLN010000643.1 GCA_021772705.1 Candidatus Cloacimonadota bacterium
TCGGCCATTCAGTCGTCCTGGATGCGGGCATCCATAGTGGGGCGAACGGTTTTATGGACAGGCATCATATGTAAAGGAAACAGCGGACCACCACACTAGAAGCTCTCCGACCCGGCGTCCCGTGCCGCAACCGACGTCCAAGACGTCGCCGGTGATCTCCGGCATGTGGCGCCGGAACACCCGGGTGAGCAGCTCCCTTCTGCCGGCGAACCAGAAGTGGGTTTCCTCCATTCTGGCAATTCGTTCGAGACGGGAGATGTGGAACTGTGAGGAAGCCATCAGGAAAGCCGGCAGGCCGCAGGCCAGCCTCGGGAGAACCGGATCATGCTAGCATGAGCCACTCCCGTGAAGGCGGGACATGGCCATGAACAGGGACGATCTCAAGGGAAAACGTGTCCTTGTTACCGGAGCGGGCGGCTTCCTGGGTGCCCGGATCGTACGGGCTCTTCTGGACCTGGAGATGGAGGTTCACGTCGTGCTGCGACGGTCTACCTCCACATGGCGGCTCGATTTTCTCCAACAGGCGCGTCGACGACACACCTGCGATCTGCTGGAAACTGCCGCGCTGACGGACCTGATGGACGAGCTCAGACCGGAGTGGACTTTCCACGCCGCTGGCACGGGAGGACACACCCGCTGTGCCGATCGAGGACGGATACTCCAGGACAACCTCCTGGCCAGTCGTAGCCTCATCGAGGCGGCAACCGCAGTGGGTGGCACGAAGATCGTCCACGTCGGTAGCTCCCTCGAGTACGGGCCCCGAGAGCGCCCCATGGCGGAGACGGATCCGCCAGCGCCGATGACCTTCTAAGGACAATGCCCCTGAATTAGTGGCAGGAATGTTTGAAAACGAGGGCTCTGCCCCAAAAACCGCTCTGGACGCAGGCGTTGAAGTCGAGGCGTGTTAGTGTTCTCTCCTCGGCTGCTGAGCACACAAGCCCTGGCAGTCATCCACTGGTATGTCTCAATCTTCCGCACAGACGCCCCGGTTACGTCCTGGGTCATGGACGCTGCCTGGCTGGTTGCCAGGGCTGACTCTGGCAGTGATTGTCATGGTCATTTCGGGGCGGATCGCCGTTTACCTGGGCGGGTGGTTGCTGCGGGCATGGGGGGCGCCTGCCGGCCGAGGCAGCCCCATTTCGGCCATGAGCGTGGCCATCGTGCTGGGAATGATCGTGGCGAACACGACGGGTGTCTCGGGCCGCTTTCAAGAAGGGCTGCAACTGGCAATCAAGAGGGTGCTCCGATTTGGCATCATCCTGGTCGGCCTGAAGATGTCCTTCTTTGATGTCTTGTCCCTGGGTGTGCTTGGCGTACCGGCAGTCGCTGTTGGAATGGCGGCCACCATGGCGGCGGCGCTGGGACTCGCTCGATGGCTCTGCGTCGGTTCCCGTTTCGGGATTCTGGTCGCCGCGTCCACTGCGGTCTGCGGCGTCACCGCGACGGTGGCCATGGCGCCAGTGATTGAAGCGGAGGATCGGGAGGTGGCCTACACCGTAGCCAACGTCAGTCTCTTTGGACTGGCAGCCATGCTGACCTACCCCTACCTGGCGCACTGGCTCTTCCCGGAGCAACCAGGAGCGGCGGGCATGTTCCTGGGAATGGGAATTCACGACACCTCCCAGGTGATGGGCGCAGCCCTCTCGTATCGGGAGATTTTCGACGATGAAGTTGCCCTGAAGGCGGCGACGGTGACGAAGCTGACGCGCAACGTCTTTCTCGTCGTGGCCGTGCCGCTGCTGGGCTGGGTGTACCAGAGGGAACAGGCCAGGGCCGCGGCAGCAGAGGAGACCGATCCAGTGAAGGGCCCTCGGCCCGGGAGTTCCCGCCCGGGATTCATGAAGCTCTTCCCCACCTTCGTACTCGGATTCCTGGCCATGGCCATCGTCCGTTCCCTCGGCGACGCCGGCCTGAGAGGGGCAGAGGGTCTTGCCTTTGGCCTGTGGGACGCGGCGGCATGGAAAGACCTGACCCGGCTACTGGGTGGCACAATCGCCTACGCCGCCCTGGGAACGGCCATGGCCGCCGTAGGCCTGACAACACGATTCGCCCTCTTCCGAGGCGTCGGGCCTCGCCCCTTCTATCTCGGGGCCGCCGCAGCCCTCGCCGCCGGGATCTGCGCCCTCTTGCTCTCGGCTCTAGCAGGCCCGCTGATCCAGTACTGACCTGCTGGGCCATTGATACAGCATTGAACTCGAGAGCTCCGCCCTCGATCTCCCGCCAGGGGCCATCGGCCCCTGGACCCCATCTTGACCGGCAGTAGATTCACCGTAACCCTGACGGTCAAACGGATTCCAAAGGGTCGATGACCCTTGGGCGGGGCCTCGGGCAGCGCCCCGACTTCAAACGCCCTTGAGCTCAGTTACATGGCGGAGAGTCTCCATTCTCTCGTTGTAATCCCAGTGCGGTAGGCCTACCTTCTTGGTGGATGCCTCCTTCCCAGCGACCTTCCCCAACGCTCTCGATGTCGACATCTCAGGCGTCGACCCGCTCCAGCTGAAGCCGCCAGTCCAGGTGATCCAGCGACCGGATCTGGCAGCCAAGGGACTCTGCCAGACATCGGGCCACACCACGATAGAAAGAGTCAGCCATCGGAGCGAGGAGCGTTGCCGAAATCAGGCACCGGTCAAATCCGGCCCAACTCCTGGACACTTCGAGTCTTCAGGATTTCATAACTTGACCTGTTGCCATCGGCAATCAGCGCAACCTGGCGATCATGACAAGTGTCCGGATTCCAGGGCCGAATTGACCGGTGC
>JAJFLN010000644.1 GCA_021772705.1 Candidatus Cloacimonadota bacterium
CTCAGTCCAGATCTCTCTAGACCAAACACATGCTTTCTTGAATCCATCTCAAGCAATCAGATGCCCTCAAAGCATCCTCAAAGGTTTCCTGGCCCCACACATCGAGCTCATATTTGATTTTAAAAGATCGTGAATACCGGCAACAACTTGCCAGTTTCCGCTCGAGGCTTTCACCCCTGGCGGAGCCGCTTAAGCTATCATGGGGCACTGGAGGAGTCAACAGCCTTTCTTCAGATAAATTGCCTCCACACCCATGATCCCTGCTCTGACCTGACAAACTGCCAGGGACAACCGATGAGATTTCCTCCCCCCTTCCATGGATGAGACGATCCTGAACCACCAGCAGGTGCAGACCAACGGCATCGAACTCCACTGCGTCTCCGCAGGCAAGGGACCCCTCGTACTCCTACTTCACGGGTTTCCCGACTTCTGGCACTCCTACAGGAACCAGATCGAGCCGCTCTCCAGATCGTTCCACGTCGTCGCTCCGGACATGCGAGGCTACAACCTGAGCAGCAAACCCGCGGGTATCGCCTCCTACGGCATTTCCCACCTCGTCAAGGACATGGAGCAGCTCATCCCCACCCTCGGCCATGACCAAGCCCACATCGTCGCTCACGACTGGGGCGGCGCCGTAGCCTGGTGGCTAGCCATGAGGCATCCCGAACGGGTCGATCGGCTGGCGGTGCTCAACTCCCCCCATCCAGTGGCATTCTACAGGGAGCTCAAGACCTGGAAGCAGCTCAAGAAGAGCTGGTACATGCTCTTCTTCCAGGTACCCGAACTTCCGGAGGTCATGCTTCGGGCCGGCAACTTCAAGAACCTGCGAAAGGCCATCCGGTCGGCCTTCATTCGCCGGGAGCAGATCACCGACCAGGACCTGGACCTGATGGTGGAGGCCCTGTCACAGCCCGGAGCCC
This sequence comes from Candidatus Cloacimonadota bacterium, assembly GCA_021772705.1. Classification (GTDB taxonomy): domain Bacteria; phylum Muiribacteriota; class UBA6191; order JACPRK01; family JACPRK01; genus OFTM100. The sequence continues at coordinate 921 of JAJFLN010000644.1, forward strand.
TCACGGCAGCCCTCAACTACTACCGGGCTGCTGCCCGGGGATCCGATTCGGCCGTGAGGATGAAGCCCACCCCCATTGACTGCCCCACCTTGCTCCTGTGGGGTGAGGACGATCATGCCTTGGGCGTGCCCCTGACCCTGGGCCTGGAGAAATGGATCACCAATCTCGAGGTCCAGCTGATTGCCAGTGCCGGCCACTGGGTGCACCAGGAGGCTCCGGAGGAGGTCAACGAAGCCCTTCTGGCCCACCTGCAAGCCTGAGGGGTAGCCCCGGCTTCAGAACTGGCTGGGCTTCGCCAGGCGCGACTGAGGCCGGAACCGGGCGGCATTGACCTGAGGTTAGGGGCCGCGCAGGAATAAATGCGCGGAAGTCGCGCCCAGGTTTGGGTCAGATTCGGCTGGTTCGAGCGAGCGGGACCGGAGGCGTAGTGGGCTACGTCGAGGATTCCGCGATTGAGGAGCGGCCGAAGATGGGATGCGAAGCTGCGTAGTTATTCTTGGGCGGGTCCTTGCCTCTGCCCGGCGATCTTCGTCGGATTCAGTCGCTGCCGAGCCACCGGGAGATCACTCTCTCATCTCGATGCCGAACTGCTTGGTCAACCCGTAGAGGGCCATGAAGTAGGAGAGAACTCCGAATCCGGCGACGGACCCCATGCAGACCGGAGCGATGAGCGACTTGTGCCGGAAATCCTCCCGGGCGTAAACGTTGGTCATGTGCACTTCGATGACCGGCGCCGTGCAGGCCTCCACGGCATCCCTGAGAGCGACACTGGTATGGGCATAGGCTCCTGGGTTGAAAACCACTCCCGCTACCTTGCCCGGGTCGGCCTTCTCCCCACTTGCATACTTCTGAAGCAAGTCGATCAGTTCGCCCTCGTGGTTGGACTGTTTGATGATCAGCTCTAGACTGTACTTGGATGCATAGTCCACGAGCACGGCGTTAAGTTGTTCGTATGGCACAGTCCCGTAGAGTTCAGGCTTCCGGGAACCCAGAAGATTGATGTTCGGACCATGCAACAGCAGGAATTTCATCAGGCGCCTCCGCTGCCAAGTTTCTTCTTCAGTAGTTGATTGACCAGACCCGGATTGGCCTGCCCACGGGTTTCCTTCATGACCTGGCCCACCAGGAACCCGATGACCTTCGTCTTGCCCCCACGGTAACTCTCGATCTGCTCGGGATGTGCCTCCAGGACACTGGCGACGACGGCCTCCAAGGCCGACTCATCGCTGATCTGCTCCAGACCCTTCTCCCGAACGATCTCCGCCGGAGGCCGTCGAGTCTGGTACATGCCGGCGAAGACCTCCTTGGCGATCTTGCCGCTGATCTTGCCGCTGTCGATCAGCTGAATCAGCTCTCCCAAACTCCCGGGAGAAACAGGTGAGTCCTCGATGTCCAGGCCGTCCCGATTGAGGTAGCCGAGAAGCTCGGATTGAATCCAGTTCGACAGGGACTTGGAGTTCGGCTGAACCTGGAGAGCAGCCTCGAAGTAGTCGGCGATTGCCTTCTGCGCAGTCAATACGCCTGCGTCATACCCCGAGAGCCCATGGTCATTTATCAGCCGCTGACGACGCGCATCGGGCAGCTCAGGCAAGTCCTGCCAAGCCTGCTCGATCTCTCTGGCCTCGACCCTGACAGGAGGCAGATCGGGCTCGGGAAAATACCGGTAGTCGTGTGCATCTTCCTTGCTGCGCATTGAGGACGTCCGACCCGATGAGTCATCCCACAGCCTCGTTTCCTGAACCACCTTCTCTCCCCGGTCCAGGAGCTCCGCCTGTCGCTCGATCTCGTACTGGATGGCCCGGCTCACCGCCTTGAAGCTGTTCATGTTCTTTATCTCAGCCTTCGAACCGTACAGGCTCGAACCTGCCGGCATCAAGCTCACGTTGGCGTCGCAGCGGAGGCTCCCCTCCTCCATGTTGCAGTCACTGGCCCCGAGGTACTCCAGGATGCTCTTCAGCTTCTGCAGGTAGAGCCGGGCCTCTTCAGGTGACCGGATGTCGGGCTCCGTGACGATCTCCAGGAGAGGAACAGAGCAGCGGTTGTAGTCCACCAGACTATGTCCACCGTCCTCGACGTGTACCAGCTTTCCCGCGTCCTCTTCCATGTGTAGCCTGGTGATCTCGATTCGCCTTACCGCCCCGTCCAGTTCGACGTCAATGTGCCCTCCAAGACCGATTGGATGCTCGAACTGGGAGATCTGATAGGCTTTCGGAAGGTCGGGGTAGAAGTACTGCTTCCGATCGAACCGGCTGTCTTCCGAGACGGTTCCATTGACGGCCAGTACGGTCCTGACGGAGATCTTCAGGGCCTCGGCGTTGAGCACCGGGAGTACTCCCGGCAAGCCCAGACAGACGGCACAGACGAAGCTGTTCGGCTCCTGTCCCGAGTAGTCCGTGCTGCAGCCGCAGAAGAGCTTGCTGCGGGTCGACAGCTGAACGTGAGTCTCGAGGCCGATGACCGGCTGATAGCGGGTCATGGCCTCCTACCCCCGTGGGAATTCCCACCGAATTGGGGCCGGAAGGCGAGTCCGTATTCCAGCAGTCGGGTCACGCTTCGTAAACGATGCCGGCATAACCGACAAAACTTGTGGGGCGACGCTCGGGCATCACGTCAAAGCTGGTGGTGTACTGAAGCAACCTACCCTTGCTGGCTCCCAGCTCCCGGGCATAGCCGCAGGCGGCAGCCACGGCGCCCGGGCCGCAGGCGTTCTGACTCTTCTGGGCCTCGGCAACGATGGCTCCATCGTCCATGGCAACCGCCAGGTCGATCATTCGCTTGTCGTTCTCCTCCTTGACCCACTTCAATCCAGCCTCGCCGTGACCGGCGGGAACGAATCCATAATTGGGACCATAATGCGTCAGATCGCTGCTTCCCAGGGCAATAACACGTCGATCGGGGCACCTGGAGGCGATGATCCGGGCCATCTCGTGTCCGAGCCAGGCCGATCTCTCGGTGGGCGGAACCATCACAGGTATCAGGGTGGCCTCAGGGAAGAGCCTCTGGATGAAGGGAACCTGTACTTCCAGTGAATGCTCCTGCTGGTGAGAGGCGGGGCTGTCCACGATCTTATTTCCCAGCTCATCGAAGAGGATCTGAATCAGCTCTTCATCGACTCTTGCCTCCCCCAGGGGAGTCTTCCAGGCACCTCGGGACCAGACACTCGGCTCGTCCACTCCCCAGACGTGAACCGCGCCGAACAGGAGAAAGACATCGGCGCCGCCGACCTCCCGGATGGCGGCGAACACCTGCCCGGCGGTCTCGCCGGAGTAGACCCATCCAGCGTGGGGGACCACCGCTGAGAGAATCCGGTGTTCCCCCTCTCCCAGAACCGAGCCGGAAGGCAGGCATCGGTCGATGAGATCCTCACACTGCTCCTGGCTGCCAGGATAGAACGCGCCTGCGACGTGGGGCTGTCGAACTCTCATGAGTAACCTCCCGGGGGGATCGGCATACGACGGGCAACATAACATGAAGGCTTACTCCTGGCGAGTCACAGCAGTCGAGAAGCAGGCTAACTCAAGGGTGCATGTCCCGTAGGGGGTCCCCTGGCCTATTCCGGATCCG
>JAJFLN010000645.1 GCA_021772705.1 Candidatus Cloacimonadota bacterium
AGGAGGGGACCCCCTACGGGACATGCACCGGTCTACACCGAGTCGCCGGACTCTCGGACAGGCTTCAAGCTGGACACCCGGGAGGGCCACAAGAGGCCTGCCAGCAGCAGTATCAGTGATAGGAGGCTCACGGCCAAGGCCATCCGGAACGACAGGGGCCGGAACCGGAACCTGACTCTGTGGCTGCCGGCGGAGCGAATCACCACGGCCCGGAAGGCCAGGTTCGCCCTCAGCACGGGCTCCGTCACGCCATCGACCTCGGCTTCCCAGCCCGGGTACCAGGTGTCGGCGAGGAGGAGCAAGGCCGGTCCAGTTGTGACCGCCTCGATTTCCAGTTCGTCGTTGGTCACCTGAACGAGCCGAGCCGTGACCACCACCGTTGCCCCCTCGGACTCCCGGCCGGGACTGGAGGAGATGCCCGGGTCCTCCAGGAGAAGGCAGGAATGGGACAGGTCGGTGGCTGGGTCCAGCAGCTTCTCGAGGCAGTCGGCCTCCGGGATCACCTCCCAATCGGTCATGATCCTGGCCCTGGGAAGACTGTCGACAACCCGGTGCACTGCGAGCTCCTGGTGGACTTCCAGCTCGAGGCCCGAAACATCTAGTGGATCCTCCGTGAGCAGGTAGTCGACGCTCATGGCCCGAAGCATCCTCACATCGGGCCGGTCCAGGGTGAGATGGTGGGAGCCTACGGGATGGCCGATGCGCCCGTTGATCCCTTCGAGCAGCTGATAGGTCCAGCCCGGTATGACCGACACGTAGCCTCGTACATCGTCGATTCCGAATGGGCGCAGGGTGTTTGCCGGAGCAGCGCTGCCGATTCCTGCGACCCGTATCGGCCCCTCCTTTGCCTGCAGGGTCTCCACCACCCGGTTGGGGGGCAGCACCAGCTCCGGAGGGCACCAGGAATTGTATCGCTGGCTGAAGCTGGCCAGATCCACGACCAGACAGATCCAGAGTAAGGGTGCTGCCCAGCGCTTTCCTCGGGGTAGACGGCACAGATGCAAGACGGCGGTGGCCAGAGCCAGATACAGAACGGGCAGGCCGAGGGTGGAGCCCGTGATCGAGTAGTCTCGCCGCAGCAGGCCCAGGTACCAAGCGACCTTCTCCGGAGACCGCCCTTTCAGGGGCGGCAGCGCCGCCAGATCCAGACCGGAGTGGACGAGCGCCGTCGCCGCCAGTCCGCCGGCGCCCAGCAGGATGAAGAGAGCCAGCGCCATACGCCGGCATCGCTCCCAGCGTTCGGGACGGCTCAGGAGTTCCTCGGCGCCGGCGGCGGCCAGGAGCACGAAGAAGAACTCGTAGATGTAGATGATCCGGATCGCCACGAGCCGATCCAGACCGGGCACGAACATCCAGAAGGGCCGGTAGACAGGCGTGCCCATTCCCATGAGCAGGGTGAGAGTCGCCAACCCCAGGGCGACCCGGGTGAGGACCGTCATTCCTCGGCCCAGGGCCGCGAGGACCAGCAACAAGGTCACGACTCCGGCGTACATCTGAGACTCGGGATAGTTGTTGCGGGAACCTGGACGAGTCCAGAAGTAACCCGACCGTGTCGTCCCGAAGAGGTCCGGGACGAGATGCATCAGCAGGTTCTCGGGAAAGAGACTGCCAGCGGCGACCACCTCCTCGAATGGCAGGCGCCCTCCTCGGTTGCTGTGGGAAGCCAGTTCGAGATGACTGAAGACCAGCGGCGCCGCCAGACCCGCCGCCAGGGTCGTCATGATCGCCAGCCGCCCGATGGATCGGAGCCCTCCCCCGTCGCCGTACCTGCCGGCGAGAGCAAAGGCGGGGAGGAAGAAGCCACAGGCGATGAACACGTAGAGCGCCATCTGGGTGTGACCGGAGACGAGGACCATCGCCGCCGGCACTCCGGCCAGCATGGCGAACTTCCAGGCCCTGGGCTGCATGGAGCGATCCAGGAGCCAGAGTATCCAGGGCAGCCAGCCCATCATGTATTGCAGGCCCTGATACTCCAGCCAGCAGTGGCAGTATCCGTTCAGGGTCCATGCCGTGGCCCCCAGCGCCGACGGCCAGGGTGACAGGCCGAGCCGCCCGCAGAGGACGAAGAAGCCCGTCCCGGCGAGCAAGAGGTGAACAAGAATGGCCGCGGTCCAGACATCCGCCGTGTCTTCGAACAACCGGTGCAGCAAGTGCAGCAATGGATTCAACCGGGGTGACTGGGCGCTGGCCAGGTCCGGAAAGCCGCAGAAGTTCCCGTCCTCCCAGAGATCGAGGCGATTCGCCCGGTAGGCCTGGTGGTTCACCAGCTCCTGGACGTAGAACTCATAGATAGGGTCGCCCTGGTGCTCGTTCAACGGCCGATCGAACTTCCCCTGCAGGTGAGTCTTCCAGGGCTCCTCGTGACGCAGGCGGTCCCCGGGCACGGGAATCTCGCCCCGGGTCCAGTAAGGCCCGAGGACGATGAATGCCGCCAGGATGGGCAGCAGGACAGGAGCGATGTCTCTGAGTCGCGCCATGGCCCCATCGGGACCGGCGGGGGGCGTCACCGGTTCTCCTCCTCCCTGGAACACCATTCGAAGGCCCCGAACCGCTCGAGGACCGAGAAGGCATCCACCGAGGACTGGCAGTCCTCCCGGCGACGAGATGACAGAGCCGACGGGAGTTGGCGGAGGGCTGCCCAGAGCGCCCTGAGACGCACCGTGTCGAGTCGCACCAAGTCCTTCAGCAGGTAAGCTGCCTCCCAGCCAAGGTAGCGGCTCCAGAGCCGCCATCCCGCCAGATGCTTCCACATGAAGAAGTGCCAGTTCCGGTTCGCCGTGATCAGTGACCGGCGCTGCCTCTCGGAGTCACCGGGCCGGAACATGGTCGCCCTGTGCTGGTGATGCACCACGGATCGAGGCTCGTAGATCACGGTCCATCCCCGCCGCCATCCCCGCAACGACAGATCCGTGTCCTCCCAGTAGGCCGGATAAAACAGTTCGTCGAATCCGCCGATCTCCAGAAACCTGTCTCGCCTGAAGGCCGACATGCCCCCACAGGCATAGAGGATGGGCACGGGTTTCCTGGCATGTTCGGCCCATCGGTCGTCGAAGGCCGGAACCAGTCGTCCTCGCCGGAACCTCAAGCGCTGTGCGGCCTCCTCCTGCATCTCTCTTGACGGGATCAGACTCCGAGGCATGACCGCGAACAGATCGGGCTCCAGGAAGTGGGGCAACAGAGGGTCCAGGTAGCCCTCCTGAGGCTCCACATCGTTGCTGAGGAACAGCAGGATCGGATGGGATGCCTCCCGTGCCCCTGCGTTGTTGCCTCCGCCAAAGCCACAGTTCTCCTCGATCTTCACGAGGCGGGTCCGAGGAAACCGGGTCCTCACCAGTTCGTCGGTGCCATCGGAACCTCCGTTGTCGACAACGAGGATCTGGTGCCTCGAATCGTGAGCCAAGGTTCGCTCCACCACCGCCGGCAGATACCGTTCGATGAGATCCCGACCATTCCAGGTCAGGACGACCACGCTGACCAGAGGAGGCTCGGACATCCTGAAAGTGCCCCGGAACCGCTGGCACCGCGCCGTGATCCGGGGGGGGCAAGTTAGTTTCCGCCCGGAAACCCCTTCGCCCCGACCCTTCGACAAGCTCAGGAGAGAGGCCTCTGCCGCTCCAACACTGGCCCTAGACAGGCTCGGGCCGAACGGATTGGGAGTTTCCGGACCGAAACAAGTTAGCACATTGGGCTTCGGGCCCAGCTTACTTTGAAGTCAGCGTCCAGACGCCATCCCATTCCGGGCCTGGCGGGTTGGCGATGTAGTGCTCGCATCTTTCGATGTAGAGCTTCGATAGCTTGTCGTTCGGGTTATGGCCCAGGGCTTCGTTGAAGTTGCTCGTGGCGGACTCGAACTTGGCTTCCCGGTACTGTTCCAGGCCGGCCTTGTAGCAATCGAGGGTCTCTCGCAGGTTCGGGAAGGTGTCGTTGTCGTAGAAGTCCAGGACCTCGTGGACGCCGACAGGTTCGGTCTTGCCCTTCACCACCACGTAGTCGACTTCCCGGGTGCGATAGGTGGAACGGAGGTTCTTGAAGGTGAAGTCGCTGATCAGGATCCGGGCGCCGTACTGCTTGCAGGCGCTCTCCAGCCGGGCTGCCAGGTTCACGCCGTCGCCGATGACGGTGTAGTCCATCCGCCTGGGTGAGCCGATGTTCCCCGACACGATGTGGCCCGTGTTGAGGCCGATTCCCATGTCGATGGGCTTCTGGCCGTGGGCGAGCCGCTGAACGTTCCACTTCGCCAGGTCCGTCAACATGCCGATGGCGGCCCGGACGGCCCGGTCCGGATCGTCGTCGTGGGGAACCGGGGTTCCGAAGACGGCCATGATGGCGTCTCCGATGAACTTGTCCAGCATCCCGCCCTCACCCTGGATGCACTCCACCATGATGCTGAAGTAGTCGTTCAGCAGCGCCACCGTGCCCTGGGCGCCCAGCTCCTCCGTGATGGTCGTGAAACTCCTGACGTCGGAGAAGAGCACTGTCGACTCACTGTCCACACCCCCGAGCAAGTCCTCGCCGCTGCCCAGGAGCTTGTCGGCCACGGAGGGGTCCATGTAGCGGGACATGGTTGACTTCACGCGCTTCTCGCTGCTGATGTCCTCCATCAGGATCATCGAGCCCAGGGTCGCCTTGGCGGCGCTCACCAGAGGGGTCACAGTCAGGTTCACCGAGAGCTTCTCCTCGCCGAACTCCATGTCCTTGTCCATGATGATGTCCGAGGACTGGGACTCCGAGACTTCCTTCACCAGCTCCGTCACCCAGGCATTGGGGCCGACGAAGAAATCCTGGTAGGACTTTCCCAAGATCTCTGTCTCGTGGACGCTCAGTATCCGCAATCCGGCGGCGTTACAGGTGACGATCTTGTCCTCGGCGTTGATGGTCAAGACGCCGTTGGACATGCTCTCCAGGATGCTCTCGTTGTAGTTCTTGGTGTTCTGGACGTCATCGAAGAGCTTGGCGTTCTCCAGGGCGATGGAGATCTGGGCCGTGAATGCCTTCAGCCGGGCCTCGTCGTCCTCGGTAAATGGCCCTCCCCGCTTGTTCAGGATCTGGGTCACGCCGATCGTCTTGCCGTCCTTGTTGGTCAGGGGCACACAGAGGATCGACCGGGTGAAGAAGTTGGTCTGCTTGTCGAAGGAAGGGTTGAACCGAAGGTCGGCATAGGCATAGGGGATGTTGACCGACCGGGCCGAGGAGAACACGGTACCCGCGATGCCGACGTGGTTCGGGAACCGGATCTTCGTGACTCCCAGCCCCTGCCCGATCTCGGTGTAGAGCTCGTTGGTCTTCTCATCATTCAGGAAGAGCGTGGACCGCTCACAGTTGAGAATCCGGGTCACAGCGCTCATGATCTTCTGCAGCAGGGGGCCGAGCTTGATCTCCGAAGAGACGTCGGAGACGACACGCAGGAACTCGGCCTCCTGCTGGCGGGCCTGCTCCATCTTCTCCACGAACAGGGTGCTCTGCAGCACGATGGAGGCGTGAGAAATGATGGCTCCAAGGAGACTCAGCTCATCCTTGGTGAAGTCTCCCTCCTTGTTGATCGCCTGGGCAACTCCGATCCTCTGTCCCCGCATCGTCGTGATCGGAACGCAGAGCATGTTGCTCGTCTTGAATCCCGTGTTCTGATCCACCGTGGGATTGAAGCTCGGGTGGGAGTAGGGATCATTGGTGATCACCGGCTCTCCGCTCTGGAACACGTGACCGGCGATTCCGGAGCTGTTCAGAATCCGGATCTCCCGCTTGTAGTTTCCCTGGGTCACCCGGGAGTAGAGTTCACCCGTCAGGGCGTCGTTCAGGAACAGCGTCCCCGTGCTGGCATGAGTCGCCTCCCGGGTCATCTCGACCAGGGTCTCGAGTTGCTCGTTCAGGGTCGGAATCACAGCCAGGCGGTTGGAGACCTGCAACAGCATCTCTGCCGTGCTCTGATCCGCATGGATCGAGATGCCGGACTTGCTGGAGCCCTCGTTGTTCTGATCCATCGATCCGTTACTGGACATCTCTCTCCTCCAAACGCTCCCGAAGGGCTTCTATGGTCTGCTGAAGCTCCCGGTGCATCTCCTCTGCCTGCCGCTGTTGCTCGCTCATGGTGTTGTGACTGTCGAGTTCGTGGATGTCGAGGGTGCTCCTCAGTTCGCCAATGGTCTCTTCGAGCTGCCGGATTCGATGACCCAGCTCCCTACTGGTCTGATCCACCGCCGTGTCGCCGTCGATCCGGGACTGCTCCAGCTCGTTCCTGAGACTCTGGGCCGTGCTCTTCAGCTGGACGATCTCCTTCTGGTGGAATCGGGCCGTCTCCTGGACCTTGTCCTCCATCTCGTGACGAAGCCGCTCCAGCTCGTCCCGCAGGGCTTGAACCGTCGCCTCCAGCTGGGCGGTCTGCTTTCTCGATTCGATGATCGCTTTCTGGACCGCCTCTTCCTTGTCGATTTGCAGCAGCTCGTTCTTCTCCCGAAGGGCTGAAGCCGTCTCCTTGAGCTGCAGAATCTCCTTCTGATGGGACCGGGCCGTCTCCTGGACGCGGTCCTCCATCTCGATCCGGAGGGACTCGAGCTTGTCCCGCAGGGCGGAGGCCGTCGAGGTGAGCTGGGCGATCTCCTTCTGAGTCTGCGTCACGGCCGCCTGAACTTCCTCATCCTTCTGGATCTGGAGCAGTTCGTTGGTCTGTCTCAGAGCCGTAACGGTGTTGCGAAGCTCGCCTTGTTGACGGCTCGATTCGGCCTGGAGGGCCCGGAGCTCTTCGTCCTTGTCCAGCTGGAGGGCCTCGAGCTTGTCCCGCAATGCCGCCGAGGTGGATCGGAGCTGAATCAGCTCCTTGTCCTGTTCCACCCTGGCCTGCTCCACTTCCTCCCGGCGCCGGATCTCCAGGGTCTCCAGCTTCTGGCGAAGGTCCGCGGCGGTCTGCCTGAGCTGCTCGATCTCCAACCGGCCGACGTACTCCGTGGCCTGCACCGCGTCATTCTGGCGCAGGGCTTCGAGCTCGAGCTGCTCTCTCAAGGCCAGAAGAGAGTCCTTGAGATGGACGTTCTCGGCCTCCAGGGTCTCTTCCTTCAGTTCGGAATTGTCGCTCGTCATGTGTCGCCGGGACTCTCTGATCTTCCGCTTTCGGGGCTTCCGCCGGGCTTCGGAGCACTCCGTCATGGCCCCGAGGGCCTCACTGGCAGCGCCGAGTCATCGTATCACAGGTACAGCCGCAAGATCCGTCACTGACGGGTCAGCAACCCAATCTCGCCCAGTCCTCGCAGCAGCGTCTCGGCCACGATCCGATTGCCCTTGGCGTTGAAATGGCAGCTATCGAGCAACAGCGCCGTTTCCTGAGGCTCGTGAGGCACCAGGGCGGACATCAGATCAACGGACCGATACCGTTTGAAGAGTTCGGCCTGACGTTGATGCAGAGATGGGGTGTCTTCCGGGCGACGGGCCT
>JAJFLN010000646.1 GCA_021772705.1 Candidatus Cloacimonadota bacterium
AAGTGATGGTAGGACAGAGCCTGGTGGGGCGGATCAAGAACTGCCAGGTTGGCCAGGTGATTCGACTCAACACGACTGACTTCACCGTCGCTGGCGTGTTCGAGTTCGATGGACCTTTTCAGTCAGAAATCTGGGGCGACCTGGACCGTCTCGGACAGGTCCTGGATCGGACCATGGTCAGCCGGGTCATCGCCCGGTTGAAACCCGGCACCGACGTGGCCGCCCTGGCTGCCCGGATGGACTCCGACAAACGAGTTCCCTCGAAGGTCCTGACGGAGAAAGAGTATCTGGAGTCCCAGACCCAAGCGCTGACGTTCACACTCTGGTTCCTGGGCACCATCCTGGCCGTGGTCATGGGCGCCGGTGCGGTCTTCACGGGCACCAACACGATGCTGGCGATGGTGACGGCCCGCTCCCACGAGATCGGCGTCTTGGTGACCCTCGGATTCCGACCCGCCGCCATCTTCGTCTCGTTCATGGTGGAGTCCCTCCTTCTCGGTCTCGCCGGTGGAATTCTTGGGTGCCTGCTGGTGTTGCCCCTCCACGGAGTCCGGACGGGCACCACTAACTTTCAGACCTTCACAGAGGTCGCCTTCTCGTTCCAGGTCACACCCGGCGGCCTGCTCTTCGCCGTGGGCCTCGCCACGCTTCTCGGACTGATCGGCGGCCTGGTCCCGGCCTGGAGAGCTGCCAGGTCTCGCCCCATCGAGACCCTGCGCCGGGTCTGACGACGTCGTCGACACTCGGCATGAATAGACGGCTGACGCGATTTCGGGGCCCGTCCTGTCCATCCGGTTCGCGCAGCTGTACCGGAGAGGAAGAAACCGATACTCTCCCCCGGAGAGCCTGATTCCCTCCCCTGCCTCCCAAACAACTGGCATCGTCACACGAGTTGCAGCAAATTGGGGAACAGGACTGTCTCATGTTACCCTGCCTTGCTGCATTCCTGCCTCGACGTGAGTGTCAGTCTGAGACTTCCCTCTCCCACTCCACCTTCTTGCCAGTCCATCTCCGATAGTCCTGTTCCGAAAATCGATGACCGGCGAGTAAGACCAGCCCTAGAAGCAATGCCAGTGAGATAAGACGGATTTTGTTGTAGTGGGGCTCAGCCCCACACCCCGTTGGGGGAGCCAACTCCCCCAAACCCCCATTTGAACTGGTGGGACTGAGAGTGGTGATGAACACTTGAATGACATACGAAAGCTCGACCTGTTCATCCGGGTCCAGCGGCCAATGGCCCCTGGCGGAAGTTCGAGGGCAGAGCCCTCGTTTTCAAACATTCCTTCCACTAATTCATGGGCATTGGCCCTAGAAGGGTCACGACACGACGTGACTGAGGAGACCACACCCTTGATTGCCTCCCCCTCATCGAGAAGTATCCAGCCGGCCCCTCAGGCCACACGCCAGGCCCTGCAGGCTCCGGGAACTCCCTCCCATTGCAGAACATTCCAGCGCGCGGTGGTCACTGCGCTGCTGTTGCTGCTGTCGGCGGCGCCCGTCTCGGCCCAGTTCGGCGTGAACGTGTCCACCAAGGAGTTCATGCACCGCCAGGAGCCGTCACTGGGTGCCGAGGCAAAGACGACTGTCACCGTCACGGTGACGAACCCGAGTGTGACCGAGTCCCTCCGTGTCGATTCAGCGAGCCTGGGCTTCCTGACCAGCGGAACCGTGGACGTGGCGGATCAGTACAGCGTGATCGCACCGGGATTGCCCGTCATTCTGCCTCCCAGCGCCAACCAGGCCATTCTGTTCCAGGTCCTGCCCAGGCCCTCGGCGGTGGTGCTCCAGGGCATCACGATGACGGCGGCCGTGACGGCCACGGACCTGGGATCGATGTCAGCCAGCTCGGCCACCTCTCTGACTGACTTCGCCGTCCAGCCCGGGGCCACGGTCTACGTCGGCCAGGCTGATGGCTTCAGTGATCTCAGGAAACTGAAGGGGCTCAGCGAGCCGAGCGATGTCTGGAGCGACGGCACCCGGCTCCTGGTGGCCGACACCCGAGGCAATCGGATACTGGCCTGGAGGAGTTACCCCACGACGAATCATCAAATTCCTGACTTCGTCCTGGGCCAGCCTGGATTCAACAACACCGGTTCCAACACTGGGGGGCGAAGCGCCTCCACCATGGATGATCCGGAGGGTGTGTTCAGCGACGGGACGAAGTTGATCGTGGCAGACAAGCTGAACAACCGGGTCCTCATCTGGAACAGCTTCCCGGATCAGACGGGACAGGCGGCGGACCTGATTCTGGGCCAGCCGAACGCCACGTCGAGCACGGCCAACAACAGCGGTCTGTCGGCCACCTCCCTGAGTGGCCCCGAAGGCGTCTGGACCGACGGGACCCGGTTGCTGGTGGTGGACACGGCCAACAATCGAGTCCTGGGGTGGAGCACTTTTCCGACAGATGCGACCAGCGCCGCCGATCTGGTGCTGGGCCAGGGCAGTTTCACCTCGGCGGGACCAGGGACCACTACAACAACGCTGCGCACGCCGCTCCGGGTCTGGAGTGACGGGACCCGGGTCTACGTCACGGATTCGAGAAATGCCCGGGTGATGGGATGGTCAAGTTTCCCTTCCGGCACGGGGCCAGCCGCCAACTTCGTCCTGGGTCAGAGCGACTTCGTCACCGGCACCCCGGGGACAGCCAGCGCCTCCACCATCAGTTCGCCCGATGGGGTCAGTAGTGACGGCACCCGTCTGCTCGTCTCCGATTCGGGCAACAACCGGACCCTGATCTGGAACAGCCTGCCGACGACCACCTCCGCGCCCGCCGACCTGGTGACCGGCCAGTCCTCCTTCGTCTCCAACCAGTCGAACCAGGGAGGCGCCGACCCGATGGCCGGCACTCACAATTCTCCCAGGGCAAGCTATCTGAGTAGCTCTGGGCTGGCGATCGCCGACGCCCTCAACCATCGGGTTCTCTTGTTCCCTGCCTTGCCGTCGAGTAATGGCGAGTCCGCCAGCGTCGTCCTGGGTCACAGCGACTTCATCAGCAGCAATCAGGATGATGGCGGCCCCTTAGATGCAAGCCGACTCAGCAACTCCAGCGAGGCCCCGTTCGGAGTCGACACCGATGGGACCCGCCTCGTGGTCTCTGATATCGACTTCAATCGGGTCCTCGTCTGGAACAGCCTGCCGACGAGCAGTCTCACATCGGCCGACGTGGTGGTGGGCCAGCCGGACTTCTCCTCCACCGGTTCATCCCTGTCATCGACAGGAGTCGCCTTTCCCGCAGACGTCGCGACCGATGGCACCCGGCTGGCCGTGGCTGACGCGGGGAACAACCGCGTCCTGATCTGGAACTCCATCCCCGCCACCAACGGCCAGGCAGCTGATGTGGTGCTGGGACAGAACACCTTCAGCACCGATGCCTCCGGGCTCTCGACAGTGTCGCTGAACTTTCCCGGCGCCGTGGAGATCGCCGGAACGAAGCTGCTGGTCCTGGATGTCAGCAATGAGCGAATCCTCATCTGGAATACGATCCCCTCGGTCAACGGCCAGGCCGCGGACGTCGTGGTGGGACAGGTCGACTTCAATTCTGCCGCAGCGGGGACCACAAGCTCCAGCCTCGACTCTCCTTTTGACGTGGCCGTGATCGACGGCAAGCTCTACGTCAATGACGGAGGCAACAACCGCGTGCTCGTCTGGGACTCCATTCCAGTGAGCAACGGACAAGCAGCCGACCGGGTCTTGGGCCAGCCGGACTTCACCTCCAGCGCCCCGAACGCCGGGCAGGGCTTTGGTCTGTTTGGAGTCGAGGGTCCACTGTCCGTGACAGGTGCGGAAGATCTGCTGCTCGTCAGCGAGTCCGGCAGTTCCCGAATCCTGGCCTGGCGTCCCCTGCCGACCGCGACCTTTCAGCCCGGTACGAGCGTAATGGGCCAGGTGGTGTCGACCTCGATAGCGGGCCAGAGCCTGTCGCCATTCACGGCCAACACTGTGGACTACATGAGCATGGCCGGTGACCGTCTCTGGATAGCCCAGACCAGTGCCAACCGGATCGCGGGATTCGACCTGACTCAGGCCGATCCTCGCCTGGTGCTCACCTCGGTCCGGACCACGGCGGCTAACGTCTCCCAGGGCCAGTCCGGCGTGAACGTGACGATGGAGGTCAGCAACCCGGGTGCCAACGCGGCGAACATCTCCCAGCTGGCCCTCTCATTCGCCAGTTCAGAGCCAACAGATCGCACCACGGAGTACGTCGTCACTCCCGCCGGGCCCCCGTCGGTGCTGGCATCAGGGGCCACCACCACCTTCCAGTTCACCGTGGGACTCTCGTCGAGCAGCACAACGGGCACGATCACCATCGATGGAAGCGTGACTGCTTCCGACGCCCTGAACAGCCTGGACCTGAGCGCGGCCCGGGCCGCATCAACCACGGCCTGGACGGTCCAGACTCCCGCCACCGTGTCCATCCTGGCCATCGAGGCCGCCCCCGCCCTGGTCAGCCAGGGACAGTCGGGACTCCTGATCACCATGACCGTTCAGAACACGGGCCAGGCTGCGGCGAACACGGCCACCGCCAGCCTCATTCTCCGGAGCGGCAACGACACCTGGGTCGAGGTGAGCACCGTGACCACTCCGCCTCCCAGGACACTGAGTCGCGCCGCCTTCGACCCCAATCGGGGCAAGGTCGTCATGTTCGGCGGTCTCGTGCAGAGCACCAGCGCTAAGCTGGGAGATACATGGGAGTTCGACGGGACGAGCTGGGCCCAGATCAACACGACAACCTCGCCCTCACCCAGGCACAGTCATCACATGGTCTTCGACGGCCAGCGAAACCGGATGGTCCTCTTCGGGGGAGCGATCGACGGATCACCGGGCACATCTGACGAGACCTGGGAATACGACGGCACGGACTGGGCCCTGATTTCTCCCGCCACCTCACCTCCAATGCGGTCGGGCCACCGGATGGTCTTCGATAGCCGGCGGGGCCGAACCGTCATGCACGGAGGCAATGCCTCCATCGTCCTGACTCAGCCTCCCTTCCTCGAGAATGTCGAGTACAGCGATGTCTGGGGGTTCGACGGCAGCAGCTGGACCCAGACCGTGACACAGACCAGCCCGCCGGCCCGGAGCAACCCGGGCATGGCCTATGACCCCATTCGGGGCAAGACCGTACGGTTCGGAGGATTCGGAGGGACCCCTCCCCCTGCCGCCAAGAGGGACGAAACCTGGGAGTACGACGGAACCAGCTGGACCGAGATCTTTCCGGCGGCCAAGCCGACGGCCCGCTCTTTCCTGGACATGACCTACGACTCCGCCTCCGGGCGAGTCCTTCTATTCGGTGGCCAGGACAAGCAGGGCGCCGCGAATATCGATGTCGCCGATACCTGGGAGTTCGATGGCACTAGCTGGAGCCAGCTGCCCCCCACGTCGACACCCCCTCCCCGGCGAGGTCACATCTTCTCCTACGATTCCCTGAGAGATCGATCCATCATCTTCAGTGGCTCCGTGGACAGCGATGCGCAAACAGGAACCTGGGAGTTGGACACCGACAGCCGGATCACGGAGTACGCGACCTCTCCCTCCGGCGGGAACCCGGCCAGCATCGCAGGAGGGGCGACGGTCCAGTACAGCTTCACCGTCGCCGTCAACAGCGACGCCACGACGGGCAGCATCGACCTGGCCGGATACGCCTCCGCCGTGGACGGAAACTCCGGAGCCGTGGTGTTCGACAACGGGACGGCAACGAAGGACTCCTTCACGGTCCAGACTCCGGCCCAGCTCTCGATCGCCGCTATCAGCATCTCCCCATCATTGGTCAGCAGGGGCCAGACAGGCATCGCCGTGACCATGTCGGTCCAGAACACCGGGGAGGCCACAGCCTCGGTCTCCTCTGCAGGCCTGACCTTCAACGGCATCACCACGGGGTACACGGTCACCCCCTCGGGCGGGAATCCGGCCACTGTCGCCGGGGGCGCCATGGAGAACTTCACCTTCACCGTGGATGTCGGTGCCACAGCTGCCACGGGAATGACCACCGTGGACGGCACGATCTCGGCGACGGATGGGAACTCCGGCGCCGATGCCAGTGACACCGGCGCCGCGGCACCCGATAGCTGGACCGCCCAGACGGCCGCCGTGCTGGCCATCACCTCCGTCAGCACGACGCCGACATCGGTCAGCCATGGCCAGACGGGTGTCACGGTCTCCATGACCGTGCAAAACACTGGTGAAGCATCGGCCAACGTCAGCAGCGGTCAGCTCACCTTCGGCGGCACCACGGCCGGCTACTTCATCTCGCCACCCATCACTCTTTTGACGGAATTCCCCACGTCCCTCTCCGGCGGTGCTTCAAGCACCTTCGACTTCACCGTCGACATCACCTCCGGGGCCGCCACGGGAGTGGTCACCATCAACGGCACAATCTCCGGAACGGATTCGAATTCGGGCAACGACGCCAGCGATTCCAACGGAGCGGACTCGCCAGACTCCTGGGCCGTCCAGACTCCCGCAGCGCTGGTGGTGGCCTCCATCAGCACCACCCCCGTGACCGTAAGCCGAGGGCAGACAGGAGTCGGAGTCACAATGCGGGTCTCGAACACGGGTCTGGCCTCGGCGAGCATCGCCACGGCCGTCCTGTCCTTCAACGCCACCGCCACGGGGTTCAACTCCGTTGCTTCCGGATTGAACACCACGGTCCTGGTCGGCGGCGGATCGACGGACCTGCAGTTCACCGTCGATGTGGGCGCTTCCGCGCCCCTGGGCGCCACGGTGATCGATGGAACCGTGACAGCAACCGACGTCAACTTCGGGGCCGCTGCAAACGACCTCGGTGGATCGGCCGTCACGGACTCCTGGACCGTCCAGATTCCGGGCCAGATCAGCGTGGACAGCGTCACCGCGGTGGAGACAGAAGTCTCCCAAGGCGAGACAGGTATCGCCGTACAGCTGGCCCTATCCAACTCCGGGGAGGCCGGGCTCGACCTGACGGCCGCCACCCTCTCCTTCACCAGCACCGGTGCGGGAATCGTCACGGCGGACTACACCGTCGCCCCCTCCGGTACCCACCCGGCCGCCATCGCCGGGGGAGGCTCGGTCAACCTGGACTTCACGGTCTCCGTTGGTTCCGGTGCCACGACGGGCACGATCCTCCTGGACGGCCAGGCTTCGGGGACGGACAAGAACTCCGGAACGTTATCGGCCGTCGGCAACGCCTCCGCCACCGATTCCTGGATCACCCAGACTCCCTCTCGCCTGGAGGTGGTCAGTATCGTGACCGGTCCCGGCCGGGTCTCCCGTGGTCAGGCCGGATTGACCGTCCTGATGACAGTTCAGAACCGGGGCGAGGCCGACGGGGTCATGCTGGTTCCGTCCCTGAAATTCGTCGCGGGCGGCGGCGATGTGACCGGGGAGTACTCCATTCAGCTTCAGCCCGGCAACCCGACCGAGACAATCGTCGGCGGGGCCTCGAAGCTCGCCACGTTCCTCGTCGCCGTGGGCACCGGCGCGACCACGGGAACGGTCACCATCGATGGACAGGTGACAGGCAGTGACGCGAACACACCGGTGGGACCGACACTGGACGCCGGCGCCGACTCGACTGACTCCTGGACGGTCGAGGAGCCCGGCCTGTTGGGACTGCGGTCCCTGGCCACGCCCAACGACGCCCTGAGAGGTACGACCTTCACAGCAGCCCTGCCGATCACCAATAGCGGCGGGGCCACGATCCTGGTCTCCAGCGCCACCTTGACCTGGAGCACCACCGGTCTCCAGTCCACAGAAGTGTCGACGACCTCGGCGATCGTGGGCGGCACGTTGATCGCGGCGGGACAGACGGTGAACCTCAACTTCGAAGTCGACGTGCCACTCACCGTCGCCGTCGGCAACGCCCTGGCCACGGCCACCGTGTCGGGCCACGACACCAACAGTCTCTCCCCCCTGTCGGCGGCCAGCTCTCCCGTTGGCGTGATGCCGATTCGGAACAACCCGCCCACAGCCGACGCAGGTCAGGCCGTGACCGGCACAGCTTCCCTGCAGGTCAACGTCGACGGGTCCGGCTCCTTCGACGGTCCCCTGGCCGGAAGCACGGAGGGCGACACGCTGGTCTACAGCTGGAGGTTGCTCTCCAGGCCCTCCGGAAGCAGTCTTACGACGGCATCATTCACGACGAACCAGGCCTCTGGCAATGGCAGTACCAGTCTGGTACCAGACCGCAAGGGAGTCTATTCCGTCGGTCTCGTCGTCAACGACAGTCACGACGACTCGACCCTGGCCACGACCACCGTGACGATCCTGAACTCTTCACCAGCGGCGAGTGCCGGCCCTGATCGGCTGATCGCCATCGGGAGCGCGGCCCAGCTCGATGCCTCCGCCACAACCGACATCGACGCCGAGGACGTCCTGCTATACACCTGGTCGTTCACATCCTTGCCGGCAGGAAGCCAGCTGACGGACAGCGCGATTCAACCCAACGGGGATGCCACCGCCGTCAGCCCCTCCTTCATTCCTGACGTTCCTGGAACCTACGTTATCCGCCTCTCTGTGGGAGACGGCACGACCGTTGGCATCGGCTCCGTGAACGTTCAGGTGAGCAACACGCCTCCCACGGCAGAGGCCGGACAGGACCGGACTGTGACCGCCACGAGACCCGTCACTCTCGACGGGTCGGCCTCGGCTGACGCGGAGGGCGCCCCGCTCAACTATGCCTGGAGCTTCCTCTCCCTGCCGGCCCTCTCGAACGTGGTCCCCACCAGCCTGGCGCCGAACAACTCACCCTCCGCGTCGTCCCCGTCGTTCCGCCCGGACCAGAGAGGTCTGTATCGCATCGAACTGGCTGTCAGCGATGGCTTCACGGTCACCTCCGACACGGTGGACATCACTGTGAAGAACGATGATCCCCTGGCCTTCATCGCAACTCCGGCGGACCTGCCCCTGGGGCAGACAGCCGTTCTCGACGGCAGGCTCTCGAACGATCCCGAGGGCGGCCCGATCACCTACAGCTGGGCCCTGACCGCCGCACCGGCGGGCAGCACGAGGAGCACCACCAGTCTGACACCCAACAACTCCTCCAGCGCTGGCCGGACCTCCTTCGTGCCCGACACGAAGGGAACCTACGCACTCGGTTTGACCGTCTCAGACGGCGTCTACACCTCTGTCTCCGCCGCAGCACAGCTGAATGTGGTCAACTTCCCTCCCGTGGCCAGGACTCGTCAGGTGTCACAGACCTTGCCCCTGGGCAGCACGTTCACCCTCGATGGCTCGGGTTCCACGGACCGGAATCCGAATGACCAGCTCATCTTTGGCTGGACGCTGCTGAACGTTCCCTCCGGGTCACAGAGAACCGCCAGTTCCATTCAGCCGAACAACTCCACCACCTCGAGCCTGGCGAACTTCACCCCCGATGTTCCCGGAAGTTACACGATCCAGCTCCGGGTAGATGATGGCGATGGAGGCACCTCGACAGCCAACTCCACCCTGGTCGCAAGCAACGGGGCTCCCATAGCCCGGGTGGCGTCACCCGTGACGGGAAGCCTGGCCGCCCGGGCGGCCCTGGACGGCTCGGCTTCGACGGATCAGTCGGCGCCAGGGGGCCTGACCTACCGCTGGAGCTTGACCGGCAAGCCGGCAGGAAGCAATCTCTCCAGCTCGTCCATCGCTCCCAACAACTCCAGCGGCGCGTCCCGCACCCTGATTCAGCCCGACATCAAGGGAACCTACAATATCCAGTTGAGCGTCGATGACGGATTCCTCACCTCCTCCGCCGCGGTGGTGCTGAACGTCCCCAATGCTCCACCGGTGGCGAGCCTTCCCCTGTCGGCCTCCGTCAGCGTCGACGGGACCCTGCTTCTGGATGGGACTGGCTCCCGGGATCCCGATCAGGGAGACTCCCTCACCTACAGCTGGCAGTTGGCAGCAGCCCCGGCGGCCAGCCCCTTGGGCGCCAACACCATCGACACCTCCTTCCTGCCCCCTGGCCTGGCCCGGTTCTCGCCTGATACGGCCGGAACTTACCGGATTCACCTGACCGTCTCTGACTCCGCAGCTGCCTCCCAGCCAGCGGAGATCGTCGTCGTTGCGACGCCGGAGGTCACGGTCCCCACCGTGGTGGATCTGAGGCCAGGGGCCGTGAAGACCACCACAACTTCGCCCATCTCGGTTCTCGGCGCCTCGTTCACGGGATTCACGGCAGTCTCCCTCAGGGGTCCCATCGCCGGGGCAGGAGCACCAGGTGGCGCCCTCACACCTGTCTCGGGGCAGTTCGTGGATGACTCCCGGGTCGACATGACCCTGCCGGCCGACCTGCCGGTGGGACTCTACGAGGCGGTCGTCTCCGCCGCCGGCCTGATCAGCACCAGTAGCTCCGTCGTCCTCAGTGTCAGCACCCCGGACCCGATCCAGATCAACACCGGGAGCAATCCGATACTCAGCTTCGGAAACCAGAACGACGCGGACCCGAACACTCCAGGAATCCAGGCTCAGGTCCAGCTGTCGGGCAACAACCTGCAGGACGGTCAAACCCTGAATCTGAACACCCAGGGGACCTCCAACAACAAGCGCCGGCTGAAGTGGGCGCCGGCCAAGCAGATAGTGTCAGCCACGGTGATCAATGGCGTGGCCCGATTCCCGGCGATCACCCTCGAGCTCGGAGCCACCTTCGTGATCCAGATCCTCGACGCCGCCACGGGAGAGCAGATCGCCCTGGCCGCCGCTTCCCAGGGAGGCCCTCCGGCAGCGATCGTCACCATCGGAGTCACCAACGGCGGCGGCCCCCAGTCCATCACCCTCGACGCCTCGGAGAGCCGGGGCGAGAATGGCCCTCTGCTCTACCGATGGGCCCTGGTCTCCAGTCCCACTGGCGCCGACAGCCTGGACTCGCTCCTGCCCGTCACGACGTACAGAGCGCGGCGGGCCGGGGCCTACTCTCTGCGCCTCAACGTCTCCGATGCCCGGGCCGTCACCGTCACGGCCACCTTCGACTTCACCATCGTTGACGTGCCGCCCGGCGCCTCAGCGGGGCCGGACAGACGCCTCATCCTGCCCGACATCCTGGGCAGAATTCCCTCGAGTCTGACGGGAACGGAGATATCCCTGGACGGCCGAGGTTCCAGCGATGCCAACGGGGATTCCCTGGCCTATCTCTGGACCCTGCTCGAGAGCCCTGCCAACAGCACCTTCGTCGCCGCCCGGGACATCGCCGACGGCCAGACACCGGTGGCGAAGCTGAGCTTCAGTACACAGGCCGACGCCGAGGGAGTGTTCGTCGACGCTGGCGAGTACCTGTTCCTGTTGACCACCAGCGATACGGCTGGCCAGAAGGCGACCGACACGGTGCGGTTGATCGTTCTGGACCCGGAGAATCTGGTCCCCGATGCCGACGCCGGCCTGGACCGGATCGTGAACGCCACTCTGGTCTCCACTGCCCCTCTGCAGATCGCCAGGGACATCCCGGACCCCATCGGTACCACTCCGGGTGCCACCGTCGACTTCGTCCGGCTCGACGGCCGGGAGAGTGTCGATCCCAACGTGCCTCCTCGTCCGCTGATCTACAGCTGGACCGTGGTCAGTGTCCCGCCAGGATCGGCGATCACGACTCTGACTTCGTCCACCACGGCCTTCCCGTCGTTCCGCCCGGACCGGGCAGGCAACTACCGGTTCCGC
>JAJFLN010000647.1 GCA_021772705.1 Candidatus Cloacimonadota bacterium
CCGGGAGCAGGAATCGATTCCGGGCGGTTCCAGACTTGCCGTGACACTTCAGGCAGAGCGAGTTGTCGTCGGCTCTGGCGAGCAACAGGTGCTCCCGATTCTCACTCTGGAAACCGTGGGCATCGTGACAGTCGAAACAGCCGACCTGGGCGGTCTGGAATCCATGGGCTCCGACGGTGCTGTCGAGCCACTGTTGATGATGCTGCTTCGGGTGCTGATTACGAGTGGCCCCGCTGTTCCAGTACTTGCTGGAGCCGGATACATCGTAAGCCGTGGCGACCAGATCGTCCCCGATCTTGTAGGGTTTGTCGTCGGTCCGCCAGGGATAGCCCAGGGTCCGATCGCTGGTGGTCTCCGATACTCCCGCGACGGAGCCCAGGGCAAACCGGCCAACGCCCCGGACGTGGCACTGGCCACAGACTTCCTGGGCTCTGGCGAAGGCCAGCTTGTTGGTGCGCCTGGCCGTCGGCGAGGGATTGATGATGTCGTTAACATTCTGAGTCTCCACGTGGGGCCAGCCGGGTCCGTGACAGTTCTCGCAGGAGATGACCAGGGAACTGTACTCCGCCACGTAGTCGCCCTCATCGCCCTCGCCTGCCTGGGACTGGATCGCCGAGACACGGTGGACTCCCTGAAGGGTGCCATGGCAGCCGAAGCACTTCCGCTCGTAGGATTGCTTCTGCTCCGGCCCCTTGACCAGGACCGGGACGCCGGCGCGGGCCACAAATCGGCTCCGGACGTTCCCATTGGCGTCCCACCAGTGTTCGGGATTGTAAGACACCCACTTCTTCGCCAGGTCCGTCTCCTTCTCATTCCACTGGACGGGCAGGGTATAGAACGAGCCGCCGATCTGGGTCTGGTACCGCTGTTTCCAGTCACCCGTACCCCCGTGGGTCCTGTGGACCTCGAAGGTCGAAGAATCCTGGGAGCCTCGGTTTTGCAGGGTGACGAAGTAACGGTTGTTTGCACTCCGCTTGAGCCGGGCCTGGACAGCCCCTCCAACGAGGGCGCTCGTGAAGGTGAGGTCCCGGGTCTCGGATCCAGGCGAGGGAGAGAAGTCGCCCACGACGTCGAATCCGTTGGCAGCCTCCACGGGATCGCCGACGTACCGAATGGGCTTGAAATGCTTGGTCCGGGTGTAGGCCGTGAAGATGGATGTATGGCAGGCTCTGCACTGTCCTGCCCCCACGAATGCCTTGGTAACGGGCCGTGTGGCGTCGATGGAGTCGACGTCGCTCGCGCCGAGGGGCTGGAGGCTCTTCAACTCCGATGTCAGGTCCGTGTTGAACCCAAAGATCGCCGGCACATCCCGGAGGGTCTGAGTCCGGAACCCTGGCGAGTGAATGGTGAGGGTGTAGCTCGAGGCAGGCAACCTGAGGGTGAAGAATCCGCTGGCGTCGGCCCGGGTGGCGAATCCACCTCGATCGGTTGAGATCCTGGCCTGCGCGGCCGGTTCGTCCTTGGCAGGGCCCTTGCCTTTGGCCACGGTACGCTGGATCTGCCCCGATATCGTGCCTTGAACATCGAGGCTGGCTGTCGGGTTTCCTGTGCCGTTGGCCTGAGCCTCTGCCCGGGCCTGGGCCGCCGAAAGCACCGTTGGGGTTGCCGTGCCGGCCACGGAAGCAGACTGAGCCACACCTCCGGCGTTGCCGCCACCGCATCCAGCACAGGATACAGAAAGCGCGAGAAACATCACCAGGACCGGACTGAAGCTGGAAGCCTCGCCGTTGACGGGTTCATTCACCATCGGAACCGCTCTCCCTCAGAATCGAGAATTGAACTGGGCCAGACCGCAGCGATGGCGGGCAACCCGAGGATCCCCCGCTGCTGCTAGGGGCAATGCCCATGAATTAGTGGAAGAAATGTTTGAAAACGAGGGCTCTGCCCTCGAACTCCCGCCAGGGGCCATTGGCCCCTGGACCCCGATGAACAGGTCGAGCTTTCGTATGTCATTCAAGTGTTCATCACCACTCTCAGCCCCACTACAACAAAATCCGTCTTATCTCACCAGCATTGCTGTTAGGGGCCAAGCAAGACATGGCAGTTGTTGCATGTGAAGCCGGAAACCAGAGGCGGCGGATGGGAAAGGCCCGCCCCCCTGCGGTGGCAGGTCCCACAGGTTCCATTGCTCACGAAGCCAGCGTGTTGCGGGACTCCCGACGGAGCCGGCGGTCCCCTGTGACTGACCTGCTGCTGGTGACAGGTGCTGCAGTTGTTCTGGGTCTGATGGCAAGACACACAGTGCCGGTTGGAGGGGAATCCGAATCCGGCCCGGTGAGCGTTGGGTCCCGTGGAGGGAGGAGTGGTCTGGTGGCATCGTATACAGGTGTCCTGGGTGTGACACGTGGAGCACTGATCTCTGTTGATGCCGGCCATCAGACCGTGGCCCCGGACCCGGAACTGATTGGTGTGGCTCCTGGGCAACTCGGACTGGTGGCATGAGGAGCAATAGGACTGCTGGTGGCACAGGTTGCAGTCTCTCTTGTCGCCCTTGAACTTGCCCATTCGGGCCACCTGGCCGTGGAGCTTCCGCCAGTTGCCCTCCCGATGGGAGGCGGGCTTCATTCCGGCGATATCGGCGCTGTGGCACTTGCCACAGCTGATGGCGTCGGCACCCCGCTCACCGTGACAGTCCATACAGAGCTTCATCGAGGGCATCAGCGTCGCCGTCAACCTCTCGGCCTGCTCGATACCCCTGTGACACTGATTGCACTCCAGCCCCATACCCTCGGAGTGAATCTCGTGGCTGAAGATGACACCCGTCATGCCCGCTTCGCCAGCGACCTTCCGGGATTGGTAAAGGGGCGCCCCACCGTCGTGGCAATTGCTGCAACTCTCCAGGTTCGCCCGTCGGGCAGCCCCTTCAGCGGCTCCGTCATGACAGTCCGTACAGGAGGCACCCATCTCCAGGTGAAACTGATGACTGAACTCGGCCACGGCAGTGGGTGCCTTGACGGGTTCCGAGGAGCCCTCTGTCTTGGGCTGGGAAAAGAGACTGGCTGCGGACCATGAAATGAGCATCAGCGCCGCGAGCAGAACCAGCCCCAGGGTGATTCGACCCCTTCGGGAAGACGATTGTGACTTGGCTGCTATCATCTGACGCCTCGTGTTCAAAAGTCGTACCGGACCGAAAGCTCCAGGGTCCGGAAGGTCTCGCCATCTTGGAAGGGCTCCACGACGAACCGGGATCGAACTCGCCAGTCATCGGGCAGCTTCCAGTCCGCCGCCACATAATACTCACGAACGTGGTCTCGAACGAGCCTGGTGAGAGGATCGAACTCATAGAGTGAGTAGGCGGAACCGGCGGTCAGGTTCAGGTCCCGATTCGCCCGGTACCCGAGTTCGCCGCCGATGGTGCCGAACTCGCTCCGGTCCGCCAT
>JAJFLN010000648.1 GCA_021772705.1 Candidatus Cloacimonadota bacterium
GGGCCCGCCCCGCCGGAGTCACCCGGCCGCGCGCCTCGCGCCGCGCGCCCCCGACGACCGTCGCCACGATCCGCCCCGCCCGCGCCGTCTCGGTCGACAGGTTGGACAGGCACCGCGTCAGAATCTCGGGGGGGACCTCAACCCTCTCCTGCAGAAGTTGAACGAAGGTACTGATGTTGCCGATCGGATTGTTCAGTTCGTGAGCCACTCCGGCCGCCAGGGTGCCTAGAGAGCTGAGTCTATCAGCGTGCTGGATCTGAAGGGAGAGCTCCCGGGCCCTCTCCATCTGGGAGGCGAGCTCCGCAGTTCGCTCCCGGACGCGCTCTTCCAGCTCCTGGCGATTGGACTCGATCTGAGTCCTGTAAAGCTGCAGCTTGGTGCTCATGTGATTGAAGGCCTGGGAGAGGTCGGCCAGCTCGTCCCGGGTTCCCGTGTGGATCGTGGCCCCGAAGTCGCCAGAGGCGATCTTGTTGGAGCCCTCGATGAAGGACTTGAGGGGGCGAGTGACGAAGTACTTGAGGGCCAGATGGAGCAGGAGTCCCAGAAAGAGCAGGGAGTCCACGACAGAAGCCAGGATCAGGACCGTGATTCGTTGAAGGATGGCACGCAGACTCTCGGCGTTGAAGGCGATCTCGACTCGTCCGGCGAACTGGTTGTCGACGTAAATGGGGCTGGTCTGGATGTCTTCCGGTGGAACCTCGCTTCCTTGCTTCGGAGGAGGGGTGGTGAGCAGCATCCTGTCGTCGGCGTCGAAGATCCGGACGATCAGGATGTCGTCGTCCTCCCCGGTCAGCTGCGCCAGGTATTGCCGCAGGGGTCCCTCTTCACCGGTGGTCAGCGCCAGCCGGGTGAGGGCCTCGAGGGAGCGTCGCAGGTTTCTCGATCTCTTCTCGGCCTCGACGATGAGGAATCGTTTCTCGTTCTGCAGGGCGAAGTATCCCGTGATGCCCAGAAGCAGGCAGAGGGCGGCTCCGATGAGGAGCATGACCTTGAGATGGATCGTAGGACGCAGCAAGGTCTTGGAGTCAGGGGTTGGGGTGGAGGGAGCCCAGCTCGCCAGCAGAGTCATGACTCATTCAACGACAAGTCGGGGGTCATGCGCGAGTTCCTGCCCACCCTGTACGAGGTGTCGGGGTGGACGATGGAGGGCTCCGTGTCGGCGGACGTCATGGATTCCACGCCCGCTCCGTCAAGAGCAACATACTGATACATGCCACCTAGTCATGAGGCTTGAGCCTATATTTATAGTATGATACAGCTGTTACTTCGTGTTGCGTGCGTATTATTGATACACCCCTTCTGTTTGAGATATATTCTTTCCTGGAAAGGGTTCTTGATGGTGTTTGAAGGATTGTAACACGCATCGACATGATACAAAGTGTCTGTGGTTTCCCGGGGGCGAGAGAGGCTTGAGAGAGCAGAATGTGCTTCTCACCTACGCCTTGCGCCCATGGCACGCCTTCTGCATACACTGAAGTCGAACCTGACTATGATCACTCTGCGGGGCGAGGAGAGAATCTTTCATTTAGAGATGAAGTTCTGGCGAGTCGAACGGAGGTGGATCTCGAAGGACAGGGTACAGCAGCACTGAGAGAGATAGTGAGCCAGTGGAGGGTTTCCTGGCGGGAACCCGTGGGTTACAACGCAGGTAGCAAGCACTCAACAAGGAGAGGTGGCAAACGTGAACAAAGTTCGGACACGCAAGGGCTTTACAATCATCGAACTTCTGATCGTCGTTATCGTGATCGGAATCCTGGCTGCGGCAGGTCTCGCGAAGTATCAGAACTTCGCCGAGACTTCCCGTCGCAAGACTTGTCTGGGTCAGCTTCAGACCATTGAGAATGGTATGGCTGTCTGGGAGACAACCAACTCGGCCTTTGCGGCCAACGCCAAGTGCGCCTGGGGCTTCAGCACCCGGACCGGCAGCCTCACGGATACGCTCCCGGCTGGCGGCAAGCTCGCCAATGATTCCAGCGGAACGATTGATTCCATCCCTGACGACACGGCCTCGCAGCCGACGCTCGGTGGCCCCCAGGCTTTCTACAACGCCCCCGCCTCCGGACCTCTCGGCTCGGTCATCCGTGACGACAAGGTCTGGGTTTGTCCCTCGGCTCTCTCCCGCTACTACGGCGGAGAGGTCCAGAACGTGCCTGACGACTACATGGACACCCAGGGCACGGGTGTGAACCCCACCGCTCGAGCAGGCACGCCCATCGGTCTCGGCGGTCGCTACTTTGGCTGTGTTGCCGGGGCCGGCAACGTTCGAGCTGGCACCACGCCCATCCGCAACGGTGGGTTCCCCTCTGGCTGGCTGCAGGGTTCCCTGACCGGTAACACGGTCAACACCTTGTCTCCGTCGCCCCAGACGCCCTTCAAGGTCGTCATCTGTGGTAACTACGGTACATTCGGTCCCAGCGCGGCTCCAGTAACGCCGGGTGTGGCCGCTACCAACCAGGGTGGGCCCGTCGGTCCTGACGGTTCGTCTCTGAACCGCCACAGCGCCCGGTGGTAGATCGTTCGTAGACAAGTAGATGAACCTCGCTCCGCGGCCCTCGATTGCAGGTGCCGCGGAGCGAATTTCTTTCAGGAGTTTTTATCGAATTCGGGAGCGATCGCCACTGCCCTGTGGTATGCATGATGTGGGGCCCGGATCGAGGCGGTTTCACAGCCGGATCCAGGGTGGATCTGGGGCTGAATTTGAACCTGAGTTCGACCCTCCGGTCACAGGGACAGAAGAGGGATATCTGGATTGACTCGAGGAGGCGCGAGGGATATGGGAGCTCGAAACAATAGAGTTGTAAGCAGGGGCAAAAGCAGCACTGGTGGTTTCACCATCATTGAGCTCCTCATCACCGTGATTGTCATCGGCGTTCTGGCCGCGGCCGGTCTGGCCAAGTACCAGAATTTCGCCGAACAGGCTCGTCGCAAGACCTGTCTCTTCCAGCTGCAGACGATCGAGAATGCGCTCGCCACCTGGGAGGCCCAGAATGGCGCCTTCAGCCCCCTCACGAAGGCTGGCTGGGGATACAGCACACGAACCGGCCGGCTTGTCGGTACCGACCTCAGCGGAACTCCGAGTCATGACTACACCGGCGATCTGGGCGGCGAAGGACCTGGGGACGGAGGCCGTAATGCCGCTCCGGGAGTCCTGCCCAATGCGCCGATCAATGCTGTGGGTGCTCAGCCGCTGTTCAGGAATGCTCCTGCCGGAGGGACGGCCTTCGGTGGGCCGCTGAACACGGTCATCCGTGACGACAAGGTCTGGGCTTGCCCCAGTGCCCTGTCTTTCCACTACGGCGGGGAAATCCAGAACCTCAGCGATGTCAACGATGTCGGCATGCGGCCCAACCTCACCATCTCACTCGGCTCGGCCAACATAGTCGGGATCACCGGTCGATACAACACGCTGGTCGTCGGTCCCGGGCCGGACATCTCCAACGAGCCCTACGATAACTCCAACCTGCCCCTCAACTGGGTCACTCCCAAGGCCGCCGCGACGGGAGAGCCCGCGCCTCAGACGCCCTTCTCCATCACCGTTTGCGGATGTTACGGAACCTACGGACCCTCCTCCGATGACAGGCCTGGTAACGAGCCAGTCACCGGAAACGGCGGAGGCGCTGGTGGACCCGTTGGAGCCAACGGTTCGGCGTTGAATCGCCACTCGGCTCGCTGGTAGACACCAGCCCAGATCGGGACACTTGATTCCAGAAACGGTCGGCGAGAGCCGGCCGTTTTCTCATTGTGTGCCCTGATGTTCATCGTAGGGTGCATGTCACCCAGGGGGTGGCTTCTGCTGCGATGACTCGGGAAGTGACACGGAGCCCACAGAGCTCGCAGAACTCACGGAGGTCCTTTTGAGAGAAATCGTACTTGATGCGTCGAGTAGGTGGTTGAGAGCCGGACCCAGGCACCCCTGTGCTCAGCATCTGACCTCTCCACAGGAAAATCCCTGTGTTCTCCGCGACCCCTGTGAGCGACCTGATCCCCAATGTTGGCTGCCCCCTATGGGACATGCACCCCTCTTCGTACCCTTCGTTTCGAACCCCACGCCCATGGCGTATCCTGCTCACCATGGCTTCCGGATCCACCAAGGGTAAGGGCACCCCACGGGAAGAGACGGCCGAGGACGTCAGCCAGGTGGCGCTCCTTGGCTGGAGAGGTGACGCTCCCTGGTTGCTGTTGATCTGGGTGCTGGCTAGCCTCTTCTTCTGGGATGTTCTGTTCGCGCAGCAGTCTCTCTACTTTCGAGACGGCTACAAGATCTACTATCCCCAGGCCCGGATGACCGTCGAGGCGATACTCAATGGCGAGTTGCCACTCTGGGAACCGAAGATCGGCACCGGGTATCCCTTCCAGGCAGATCCCCACTCCATGATCTTCTATCCCATGGTCCTGCTGCTCCTCCTGCTGCCCTGGCCCAGGGCCTACAACCTCTTCGTCGTGGGCCACGTCCCCCTTGGCGGTACCTTCCTCTATCTGCTCATGCGCCGCTGGGGCTTGAGCCGCCCCGCCTCGGCATTTGGCGGAATCGTCCTGATGTTTTGCGGCTACACCGTCAGCACCACCTGCCTCACCACCCTGTTGCGAGGGACGATCTGGGCCCCCCTCGCCTTGCTGGCCTTTGACGGGTTTCTCCGCCACGGCTCCCGGGTCTCCCTGCTCCTGGCGGTCCTGGTCGTGGCGATTTCCGGCAGCGGCACGGATCCCCACTATGTCTTGTTTACCCTGAGCCTCATGGCCGCCATGCCCTGGATCTGTCCCGCTCCAGGACGACACCGGCCCTTGGCGGCTCTGGCAGGTACGGTCCTGGCAGGGGCTGGCGCCGGGGCCCTCCTGGCCTATCAGTACCTGCCCCTGGGGCAGATGATTCTCTGGTCCGATCGAACCGCCGGAGTCGGCTCGGCTCAACTGGGCCGGTTCGATGTGGACCCCTGGAACCTCTACAATCTGGTCCTCCCTCTCTCATTCCCTGAACCGGCCTCCGCTTACTATCGGGCCAGTTTCCACGGTGGTACGGTCCCCTTCTATCCCGACATCTACTGGGGAGTACCCGTTCTGGCCGTCTGTCTGGCCGCCCTGGGCTGGCTCGTCAAGGGCCCGGCTCAGGGCGAAACCGAGCGGAACCTGCCCCGGGCGGCCGCCGCCGCCGCCGGACTGTCAGGGATCGCGCTCATGGGTCTTCTCGTTTCACTCGGTCACGCCACTCCCGCCTTCTCGGCGCTCATGACTCTGGTGCCGCCTCTTCAGCTGTTTCGCTACCCGGCCAAGTATCTGCTCCTCAGTGGCATCTCGATGAGCATTCTCGCTGCAATGGGCCTGGAGGCCATTCGACGAGACCGGCAGGCAAGCTGGCGCATCCTCCTGGGAGTCCTGGGAATCGCTGTCTTGGCAGGACTGATTGCCTTCGCGTCTATCGCCACATCGGGAAAGTCGATGGCGGCGAACTTCCTGACGGGTCAGCTGGTACCCACGGGAGACACGTCGGGCCTCTTCGACACGGTCCGAACCACGTGGCTCGCTGGAGTCGGCCTGGTCACCACACTGTCGGTGTTCTTGCTCGGACTGGTTGCGTTAGCCCTCTCGGGCAGGATGACCCGATCGAAAGTGGTTGCTGTTCTGGCGATTGCCGCCAGCATCGATCTGGTGGTGGCGACCCGGCCCGGCGTGCCCAGCGCGGCGGACACACTGATGACATCCAGCCCGCCCGTCGTGGAACTCCTCCCCTCTCATCAGCCGGGCCAGCCCCATCCCAGGTTTCTTTCTTATCTGCCGGGTCAGATTCGGATGGATGATCAGTTCACCCATCTGGACTCGGTGATACTCCGAGCGGCTCTACTGTCTCACATGAGCGGCGCCCTGTTTGGCCTCAACTCTCTGGCTTCCGTGATGTCCGTCAGGCTGGGCGTGGAGAAGCGGCTGCAGCGGATCGGTACGGGCCTGGACCGGCCTTCAACGGATCGACTGGCTGCCAGCCTGGGCACGGGACACACCCTGGGTCTGACCTCGGAGGAGCCGGCCGGTGCCCTGGGGACCCTGGTGGGCGAAGCGGGTCCTGTTCGCGTTCGAGCACTTCCAGCTGTCTCTCCTCGGGTATTCATCGCCCGTTCCGCCAGGCGTGTCCGTGATGCCAGTGAGGTGGAGTCCGTGGCGGCAGTGATGGCGTTGCCGGACGTGGCCCTCTTTGAAGGGGGCCCGTCGAGCCTTGCCCTGCCTGATGTTCTGGAGCCACTGGAGGTCAAATCTTGTCGAATCGAGCGCTACGACAGAGGGAGGATTCAGATCTCCTTCGACTTGCGAGGACAGGGGCTTCTGGTGGTGCTTGACGCTTACTATCCCAACTGGAAGGCCCTGGTAGATGGCCAGGAGAGGGTGATCGTCCCGGTGGCGGGGCTCGTTAGAGGTGTTCCAGTGAAGGAAGGCGAGAGAAGTCTGATCATGACCTATGAGCCCTGGCCATTCCGGGTCGGCGCCGGGATCAGTCTCGTCGCTCTGCTCCTGATACTCGGAGCCATCACCAGGCTGTCCCTTCAAAGGCCAGGGAAAGGGTCGGAGCGTGGGAAAACAGACCAAACCTGACAGCGAGGCTCGAAAGGGAGCGGAGGTTGCGACCCGGGACGGAAACGGCTGGAGCGATCTTCCATGGCATCTGCTGCTATGGGCTATCGCAATTCTGTTCTTCTGGCCGGTCCTGGGAGGGGGGCAGGCGTACTACTTCCGGGATACGGAGAGCTTCTACATCCCTCAGGCCTGGATCACGGCACAGGCCCTGACCAGGGGTGAGCTTCCTCTCTGGGAACCGCGTATCGGAATCGGGTACCCCTTCCAGGCGGATCCCCACTCCATGCTCTTCTACCCTCCGGTTCTGCTGCTCCTGCTCTTTCCGTGGCCCCTGGGCTACAACCTGCTGGTCACGATTCACGTCCCCCTTGCCGGATGCTCTCTGTTCGCTCTCCTGAGGCGATGGAAGCTCTCTGCCCCTGCTGCTGCGCTGGGGGGGCTTTCCCTGATGTTCTGCGGCTACACCGTCAGTGCAACCTGTCTGACTACGTTGCTCAGGGGGACGGCCTGGGCGCCCTTGGCCCTGCTCATGTTTGATCGCTTCCTCGAGTCCGGAAGTCGTCGGGACCTGGTGGGGACGGTCCTCGTCCTGGCGATTCAGGGGAGCGGCACGGATCCTCAATACGTGTTGTTCACGGGCATCATGATGGCTCTCTTGCCCCTGCTGCGTCCCGGCTTCGGACCCGTAGCGCCCAGGCGTCTGATCGGCGGCCTCGTTCTCTCCGCCCTCCTGGGAGGGATGTTGCTGGCCTACCAGTACCTCCCCCTGGCTCGACTGATTCTCTGGTCCGATCGCGTTGGCGGTCTGACCACGGCAGAGGTCAGTGACTATCAGGTCGATCCGGCAAACCTGTACAGCATGGCCTTACCCGTACCGTTCTCCGACCCTGCCACACCCCTGTATCTGGCAAGCTTCTCGGCCGCCGAAGTGCCCTTCTATCCCGACCTCTACTGGGGAATTCCTCTTCTATGTCTGGCATTCGCGGCGCTGGGGTGGATTCACGGGACTCCCGAGACCAACCGGGGTGGAAGTGAGGCGGAACTCCACGATCCGGGTCGTGGCCGCATGGCCGTGGCGGCGGTTAGCTTGACTGTCACGGCGATCCTGCTCTCCGTTGGAAGGTCCTTTCCACTGTTTCAGCTACTGAACACACTGGTGCCGATCCTCAAGCTCTTCCGGTATCCCGGCAAGTACATGCTCATCGCCGCCGTCGGAATGGGGGTCTGCATCGCCCTCGGATTCGAGGGATTGGTGCGGAAACGCCGGGGCAGTACAAGTCTGTTCCTCGGCTGTGCCGGTATCGCCGTGACCGGCTTGGGGTTCCTGCTGGCCCTCCTTCAGGTCACCGGGAACGCCTTGCCCAGCGCATTCTTGGCTGGCGACCTGGCTGTCGTGGGCAACAGGGAACTCCTCTTCGGACTCCTTCGAGATGCCTGGGTCGTCAATCTCTGGTACGTCTTGGCCCTTGCCGCCATATGTCTTCTGCTGGTCCTGGGAGCGAGACGAGGCAAGCTGAGTCATTCACGGGCCCTGGCGTGCTTGGCTCTTGTAATGGTCCTGGACTTGACCCTCACGACTCACGGCAGTTTTCCCGTCGTGAGCGCCCCCTGGGTCATGGCCCGAGCTGAAACGGGACGGCTGATCGGCAGTCCCGAGAGCGGGAAACCGCCCCCGAGAATCTGCTCCTTCGCACCTCCCAGCATTCGGCTCAACGAGAAACGGACGGTTCTCTCCTACGTGGCTCTTGATTCCCAGTTGATGACACATCTCAGGTCCACTCGGCAGGGTTACTCCTCTCTCCTCTCGATGGTCTCAGTCCGTCTCGCCACTCAGCGAGACATGGCGGATCTTCTTCGGCGGGAGCGAAGGCACGGGAGGGACCGGCTCGCGGCAGCGCTTGGGGCCAGCCATGTCCTTCGAATGGCACAGGACCGGGACTTCGATGACATCGGGCGCGAAGTCGGCCGGGTGGGACCCGTGCTGGTCCAGGAACTTCCGGGAGTCACGCCCAGAGCGTTCATTGCGGGAAGGGCAGTTCCCACCAGGAGCTTCGGGAAGATGCCTATCGAGGCCCAAGCCTTGAAGGAACTCCCCGGGCGGGTTATGTTCCAGGAGACTGGAGCCGCCGGGAGCCTCGCCCCCCTGATTCCGGTGGCTGTGGATCACTGTGAGATCGTCGACTATCAGGATCGGTCTGTGACCATCGACTTCGATCTGAAGGGCGAGGGGTTGCTCGTCTTGATGGATGCCTACTATCCCGGTTGGAGTGCGACTGTGGACGGTCAGAGCAGGCCGATCCTGCAGGCAGCCGGTCTCGTCCGTGGAGTGAAGGTCCGTGAGGGAGAGCGGCAATTGCGGCTGACTTACGACGCTCCCGAGTTCAAGGCAGGACTGATCGTGTCGCTGATGACGGGCCTGGGCTGCCTGGCTCTCTGTTTGATCCCGGAGCGCCGGCGTTGAATCTAAAGAAGCTGACGGAGGTGCCGTCGAGGCCGGAAGCCAGGACCGAAGCCACCGGCCAGGAGGGTTCCCGGCTGTTTAGCGCCGGGTCACACGCCCTTCTCTGGTTCGCCTGCATTCTCTACTTCTGGCCCGTTCTGCTGGGGGGAGAGTCGTTCTACTTCCGGGACACCATGGCCTACTACTATCCGGAGGCTGTCATCACGGCAGGTGCCTGGAGCAGTGGTGAGCTGGCTCTCTGGGAGCCGGGCATTTCCCTGGGCTATCCGTACCACGCCGACCCCCATTCCCTGGTCTTCTACCCCCTGTCAATTCTGCTGGTGCTGCTGCCATTCCCCCTGGCATACAACGCCATGACCGTGATTCACGTGCCTCTGATGGGCTCATTCATGTTTGCCCTTCATCGGCGCTGGGGACTCCGTCGATCTTCGGCAATTGTCGGGGCGGCAGCGCTGATGTTCTGTGGGTTCTCCATCAGTTCCACTTCCCTGACCACTCTCCTGCGAGGTCTCTGCTGGATTCCCCTGGCCCTTCTCGCTTTCGACAGGTTTCTGACCCACGGAAGCGTCGCTGCCATCGGAGCCACGGCGCTTGTCCTGGCTGTCTCGGGTAGCGGAACGGATCCCAATTACGTCCTTTATGCCGGCATCCTTCTCGGGATCAGTCCCTGGATGAGACCCGGTGGGCGGACTGTTTCCGCTGTCAAAGCCCTGGCGGGAGTCGTCGCTTCCGGAGCCCTGGCCCTGGCCCTTCTGACGTTCCAATACCTGCCCCTGGCTCAGCTCGTATCGATATCGACTCGCATGAGTGTTTCGACGGAGGAGAAGGTCCTCTACGACGTGAATCCCGTCAATCTGTACAACCTGTTTCTGCCGGTGCCCTTTCCTGACGGACAGTCTCCCTTCTTGTTCGTCAGTTACTGGAACGGCGAATTGCCCTTCTACCCCGATCTCTACTGGGGATTTCCTATGCTGCTGCTCGTTCTGGCGGCGCTCGGATGGCTATGGAGCTGTTCCGGGACTGATGGAGTGGACACCCCGGAGGGAATCTCGGCCGAGACAGCCCGGCTGCCCGTGTTGATCCTCTCCGGCCTTGCCGGCTTCAGTCTGCTCGTCGCCATGGGAAAGCACGTGGGTGCCTTCGAGCTGTTGACGACGGTCCTTCCTCCTCTGGGGGCGTTCCGGTTTCCGGCCAAGTACATGTTGCTGACGGCGTTTTCCGTGTCAGCCCTCGCCGGATTCGGATTCGAGGGACTGGGCCGATCCCATGGTCCCTCCTTGCGCATCTACGAATGTGCCATGATCCCCTCCGCCGTGACTTTGCTTCTGTTGCTGGCTGCCGTATCCCGGCCCGAGAGCGGGTTCTTCGAGCAGTTTCTCCGGGACGGAGGCGCTGCCATGACCTCCGAGGGCCGTGATGAGATCCAGAGGACGTTCCAGTCCACCTGGTCGGCTAACCTGGCCATGGCCCTGGCCACGCTGCTATTGCTTGGGGGGATCAGGTATCTCAGCCGCCGAGGATTGGCTGGATTCAGGGAGGCTGCCTTGATGATTGGTCTGGTCTCGATCCTGGACCTGACAGCTTCGACCCGGCCGTCGGTGGTCTCCGCCGCCGACGAGTTGGTGTATCGTCCGCCGGGAACCACCTCGAGCCTGTTGGCTGCGACTGGAGCTACGCCTCCATTCCGATACGTCCAGTACCCGCCCAACCAGGTCAGGTTTGGTTTCAACCAGACAGCCTTCGACTACTATCTCCTGGAGGGGGAGATGCAGGTTGGCCTTCGAGGTTCCATTCAGGGCCTGAGTTCCCTGCTGGCCTTGCTGTCCGTCA
>JAJFLN010000649.1 GCA_021772705.1 Candidatus Cloacimonadota bacterium
GAACTGAGCCGACGCTGCGCAGCGAGAGCCAAGAAGAACCACCCACCGTGCGATTCCCGTCAACCGGAGTTCTCCTCGTTGGCTGACGCGCTTCCCCTTGCTGCATGAGGTATCTCAACGATCCATCCATGCCTCAGGGCAGCGCCCCGGCTCAAATTCTGTCTCCCGCTTTCAGTCACTGTCCTGACCCCTTGTTCAAATTGTATCGATTCAACCATTTGTAGAATGTCGCCCGATGGACGCCCGCCAGGCGAGCGGCCTGGGTCACATTGCCCCCGCAGCTGTCGAGAAGCTCTGTCAGGTAGGACCGTTCGAACTGCTCTCGCGCCGAATCGTAGTCGTTGGGACTGTCGGCAGGAGCTGCATCCTTGCCGCCCAGAAGCTCGGAAGGAAGGTCACACATTCCGATCTGTTCGCCTTCGTGGACCAGGACGCTCCGCTCCACCACGTTCTCCAGCTGCCGGACGTTTCCGGGCCAGGGGTAGGTGGAGAAGAACCGGAGTACCTCCGGATCGAACTCGGCCGCCCGGACTCCCAGCCGACGGGAGCTCTCTTTCAGGAACTGATTCGCCAGCAGTGGGATGTCGGCTACTCGTCTCCGCAGCGGAGGCAACTCGATGCGCATCACGTTGATGCGGTAGTAGAGATCGGAGCGGAACTTCCCTTCCTCCGACAGCTTTCCCAGATCCTGGTTCGTGGCGCAGAGCACCCGGGCCTGGCTCTGTTCCTTCCGGTGGCCTCCCACGGGATAGTACTCACCGCTCTGCAGCAGACGCAGCAGCTTCGGCTGAACCGGCAGGGCCAGGTCTCCGATCTCATCCAGGAGAAGGGTGCCGGTCTGGGCCTCGTCGACGAAACCTGACCGGTCAGACGTTGCTCCCGTGTAGGAGCCCTTCGTGACACCGAACAGTTCGCTCTCCACCAGGCTCTCGGGAATGGCGCAGCAGTTCACGGTCACGAAAGGGGCTGCCGATCGGTCGCTGAGTCCGTGAATCAACTGGGCGATTCGTTCCTTGCCCGTTCCCGTGTCGCCCTGGATCAGGACCGTTACGTCCGTCGGCGCTGCCTTCTCCGCCAGGGCCAGGACCTGCTTCATCGGTTCGCTGGAGGCGATGATGCCACTCTGAAGCTCCTCCCTCAGCCTCACCTTGAGTCTGACGTTCTCTCGCTGAATGTCCCGCTGCTTCAGGGCCCGCTCGATCAACAGGCCAACCTCGGCAGGATCGAAGGGCTTCCTGAGGTAGTCGAAAGCACCGAGTCTCATGGCTTCCACTGCGGTGTCGATGGAGGCGAAGGCGGTCAACATGATCACGGGGAGCTCTGGATCCAGATCACGGATCTGCTCCAGGGCCGTCATGCCATCCATCCCGGGCATCTTCAGGTCTGTGAGCACCACGTCGACGCCTCCGGCTCTGATGGACTTCAAGGCCTCCCGGGCGTCGCTGTGAACGATCACGTCGTAGCCTGCCGGCTCCAGGTATCTCCGGAGGAGCAATCGGGCGCTCTCCAGATCGTCTATGACAAGAACTGTCGGTCTCATTCGTTGCCCCCTGGGCTCTTCAGATTGTCTGCCGGCAGGTGCAGGCAGAACCGGGTACCTTCGCCCAGCTTGCTCTGGACCTTGATGCGGCCGCCGTGTTGCTCCACGATCCTGTGTGCGATGGCCAGGCCGAGCCCCGTGCCCTCCCCGGGCCCCTTGGTGGTGAAGAAGGGATCGAAGATGTGAGGCAGGTGCTCCGGGTCAATGCCCGTGCCCGTGTCGCCGATGCAGAGGGCGAGCATACCTTCCCCCTCCAGGGACCCCACGTCGAGGGTCAGTTCGCCGCCATCGGGCATGGCCTGAACGGCGTTGAGGAGCAGGTTGAAGATGGCGTGCTCCAGCATCACGAAGTCGCAGTTGAGAGGAGGCAGATCCCTCTCGACGTGGCGGAGGACATCGATGTTCTTCTGCTGCAGGGTGACGGCCAGTAAATCCATGCATGAATCGAGCAACGAGGTCACGTCCGCGGCCTCTGTTTGCAGGTTCGAGGGTCTGGCGAAGAGCAGGAATCTCTCAAGTAACTCGTGAGCCTGCATGCACTCCCTGCGAATGATCGATAGGTCCTGGCCCAGGGGATGCTCCTTCCCAAGATCGGTCTGCACGATGGTGGCGTACCCCAGGATGCTGTGGAGCAGGTTGTTCAGTTCGTGGGCCAGCCCCGCCGAGAGCGTGCCGAGGGCCGCCAGCCGCTCCGAACGCTGTACATCGTCGGCCAGGCTCGAGTTTGCCTCGTTCAGGTCTGTCACGAGAGCATTGATCTGAGATCTCTGCTGCTTCAGCGAGGTAACCAGATGGTTGAACCGTCGGCAGAAAGTCTCCATCTCGTCCCCGAAAGGCACCGGGACCTGGACGTCATAGTCGCCGAACTCGACCGCCTCAGCTGCCTCGAGAACCTGAGAGAGGGGCAGGGTGATGCGCCTGACATAAATGCCGGAGAGCAAGGCCGCGATCAGTATCCACATGGCCGCGTTGGCTAGCGCAAGGTAGAGAAAGTCCGAGGCTGCGGCGTCATTCAGATTGTCGATCGAAGTCTGTCCGTGGGCCATGACCCAGGACATCACCAGAGCTCCCGTGACCAGCACCACAGTTCCAGCCACCAGGGCGACAAGCTTGTAGTGGAGCGGGATTTTCACGATCCGGAATACCGCAAATGCCGTGCCTCACATGGCCTGGCAGTTGGTGGTGAAGGTCACTCGAGTGGCGGAGTCCTGCACCCCTCCTCGTCCCACCCCGTTCGCCCCACTATGGATGCCCGCATCCAGGACGACTGAA
>JAJFLN010000650.1 GCA_021772705.1 Candidatus Cloacimonadota bacterium
CCAGGTCAAGGCCAACTACCTGGCCTCGCCGCCTCTGGTGGTGGCCTACGCTCTGGCGGGCAAGATGGACATCGACTTCGACAAGGAACCGATCGGCACCGGCAAGGGAGGTCAGCCGGTCTACCTGAAGGACATCTGGCCCACCAGCGAGGAGGTGGCCCGGACCGTCGCGGAAGGCGTGAAGTCCGAGATGTTCAACTCCCAGTACGCCAACGTCTTCGACGGCGACGACGACTGGAAGGCCCTGAAGGCGCCGGAGGGAGACCTCTACGCCTGGGACGACAGCTCCACCTACATCAAGGAGCCTCCCTTCTTTGATGGCATGGAGGCGGAGCCCTCGGATCTGCAGGACATCACCAACGCCCGGGTCCTGGCCATGCTCGGCGATTCGGTGACGACGGATCACATCTCTCCGGCCGGCAGTATCAAGGCCGACAGTCCCGCTGGTCTCTGGTTGCAGGAGCAGGGCGTGGAGCCGAAGAACTTCAACTCCTACGGTTCCCGTCGCGGCAATCACGAGGTGATGATCAGGGGGACGTTTGGAAACGTCCGTCTAAGGAACCTGCTGGCTCCGGGAACGGAAGGCGGCGTGACCACCAAGCTCCCCGATGGCGTGCAGATGCCCATCTATGACGCGGCGGCCCAGTACCGTCGAGAGGGCGTGTCCCTGGTGGTCTTGGCCGGCAAGGAGTACGGCACCGGCTCCTCCAGGGACTGGGCTGCCAAGGGCACCAGTCTGCTCGGTGTCCGGGCCGTCATCGCCGAGAGCTTCGAGCGAATCCACCGGTCAAATCTGATCGGAATGGGCGTCCTGCCCCTGGAGTACGCCGGCGACAAGGGCCGGGAAGGCCTGGGATTGACGGGACAGGAGATCTTCTCCATCGCGGGCATCGCCACGGGCCTCGAGCCTGGCAAGGAGCTGGTGGTCAAGGCCGCGACGGAGGACGGCAAGGAGAAGCAGTTCCGCGTCAAGGCACGGATCGACACCCCCGTGGAGCTGGAGTACTACCGCCACGGAGGCATCTTGCAGTACGTGCTTCGATCGCTGATGAAGAAGTAGGATGCCGCCGCCGAACCGGCTGCTTGAAAGGAGCCCGTACATGTTCAAAAGACCCTTCCCGACTGTGATCCTCGTGGCCCTGGCGGCCACTGCCGGATTCAGCTGGCTTCCGGCAGAACAGCCGGGCGCCCCGGCCCTGATGAAGAACCCCTCCTGGGACAATGTGAGGGAAGGAGACTGGATCGAGCATCGGATGATCCTTCCCATCCAGTTCCCCATGGAGACCCGAACGAAGCAGACCGTCATTCAGCTGACTGCCGACATCGTGACGGTCAAGCTCGAGACGAGCCTGCTCATGGCGGGTAAGAGCTTGCCGCCGGAGAGCAAGATCAACTCCTACCCTCGGACGGTGCCGGCTACCCAGCTTGCTCCTCCTCCGGGTAAGAAGTTGAGCAAGCGCGTCAAGGCATCCGACGGCAGGGAGTATGAGTGCATCGGCTATCCCGCCGAAAACGACGGCCAGGTGGCCATTACCTGGACCTCGCCGGAGATCCCCTTCGGGGGACTGGTCCTGACGGAGGTGGACGGCAAGCCCATGATGGAGCTCGTCGGCTGGGGCCGGGGAGAGTTCCCCGAGACACCGCCGGAACCGGCCGCCAAGGAGTGAGCCCATGTCCACAGAGCCAGCCCTGATCCAGTGCGACGAGTGCGGCCGGCAGTTTGAAGGAGCCGGGACCTGTCCTCACTGCGAGCAGGACATTGCCCAGGAGTACGAGTCCGAGATCAACCCCGCCGCCGGGGGCGATCCTCTGGCCATCCTGGGAAATCTGTTCCTCTTCATGGCCCTCCTTCCGGTGATGCTCTTCGCCTGGCAGTGGCGGGACTGGTGCGTCGCCTTCGCTGTCGTCGGCGTTCTGTGCCACGTGATGAACCAGATGCAGAAGTGGGGCATCGGCAAGGAGTAACTCCCCATCCACGACCTCCTCGCAGTCTTCTATGCCACCGGAGGCCGGGAGTTTGAGAATTGTGAAACGATCAGCCTCCGAGTCGGCGGCTCACGGCGCGCCCCAGCATCCGGACCCGGTCACTCCAGGGGAGGCGCCAGAAGTTGGTTGTCACCACTCCTCGGGTGAAGTAGGTCTTCCTGCTGTAGTCGATGGTCACCTCTATCAGGACCGGTGACCCGGCGCGAGTTGACTCCAGCCCACTGGCGATCACCGCTTCCAGATCCTCGTCGCTGCTGACTCCCAGATACAGGCAGCCTGTTGTCCTGGCCAGGCCTTCCAGGCTGTAGGGAGAGAGGACGCTGCAGGTGTCTCTGTCGAGGGAGGTTCGCTGGAACTGGGCGATCTGACCCAGCTCACCGTCTCTGAGCACGCAGACCAGGGGAGCGGCCCCGTAACGAGCGGCCGTGATCAGCTCCAGCCCGGTCATCAGCAGGGCTCCGTCACCGGCAATGGCGATCGCGTCCCGTCCCGGACAGGCGAAGGCGGCGCCGATGGCAGCCGGGACGGAGTAACCCATGCAGGAGTAGTCGACGGGACCAATGAAACAGCCCGGTCTCTGAAGGCGGAGATGCTCCATGGCCAGGAAGGTCCCGTTGCCGCTGTCGGTGGTGAAGATGGAGTCCTGTCCCGCCAGGCGCTGAAGGTTCGAGAAGAGCGCCGCTGGCGAGACCTTGCCTGCCACTGGCGGCAGGGATTGGTCTGTTGAGACAGAGGCGTGGCCCGCTTCGATGGAGGAGATCAGTTCGCCTCGTACGGGCGCCGCCTCGATCCGCTCCAGAAGTCCCCTGGCGAAGAGGCCGGAATCGGAGTGTACCTGCAGCTCCGCCGGGAAGTTCCTGCCCAAGACAGAGGCTTCGATGTCGACGTGGATGATCCTTCTGGTCGGAGTGAATCCGTAACTTCCCGTGGCCACCTCTCCGAACCGGCAGCCGATGGCGAGCAGGCAGTCGCAGTCCCGGAGGAGGCGACTGACGAAGAAGGGAGCCGACTCGCCCAGGCCACACCAGAGCCAGAGGGGGTGGTCCTCGGGGAAGACCCCCTTTCCTTGGATCGTGGTGGCCGCCGGTAGGGACAGGCGGCGGGCGATCTCGAGAAGATCGGCTGCGCCATTGCGAGCTCCCAGTCCCAGGTAAAGGATGGGCGTCCTGGCCTGTTGAATCATCCTCGCCGCCCGATCCAGCTGATCCTCCGAGGGTCCTGGTGGAGGGGCCGGCCGGGGCGGAACGAAGGAGGACTCCAGATCCTGGGAGAGAAAGTAGAAGTTCGCCGGGATCTCCACGGCCACGGGGCCTGGCGCACCGGACCTGGCCAGCTCCGTGGCTTCGTGAAGAACTCTGTCGATATCCGAGGGTGTCTCGGGCCTGAAGCAGCCCTTCGTCACTGGAGCCAGTATGGCCAGCTGATCCACATCGTGAAGCTGATAGGACATGCCCGTGTCGGTCCGGATGCCGCAGGTCAGGACCAGCAGGGGGACGTTATCCATGTAAGCCTCGGCGATGCCGGACAGGGCGTGTGTGACCCCCGCTCCGGGGACGACATTCACCACGCCCAGCTCTCCTGATGTACGTGATACGGCGTCGGCCATGAAGCTGGCGCTCTGCTCGTCGGTCACCAGTACGGGCTCGATTGACGCGGACCTATCGAGCGCGTCATAGAGTTCGATGTTGTGAGTGCCGGGGATG
Organism: Candidatus Cloacimonadota bacterium; assembly: GCA_021772705.1. GTDB lineage: Bacteria > Muiribacteriota > UBA6191 > JACPRK01 > JACPRK01 > OFTM100. Next base: position 3,690 of record JAJFLN010000650.1, read on the forward strand.
CCGAATGTGTGGCGAACGCCGGCCCGTTCCAGGGCGCGGACAACGATATCAGCGCAGTTGATCTTCATGAATGTCGCAACTCGGGCAGGTCGTGACGCACGCTATCGGCGACACGATCGGCGAGGGCCATGATGGTGACGTAGGGGTTGATCTCCGAGCAGGACGGGAAGAGGCTGGCGTCGGCGACATAGAGTCCGGGTACTCCGTGGATCCGGCCGTGGGAGTCCGTGACTGAATCGGTGCTGTCCCGCCCCATCCGGCATCCACCCATCAGGTGAGCGCTGGCGACCCCGACCTTTCCTGTGCGAATGCCCGATCTGGGGATCAGGCTGTCGATCTGGTCTTGCTCCTCCCGTTCGATGAAGAACTTGCGGCCCCCAGGGGCGTGGACCCTCCGGGCCCCGGAGGCAAAGAAGATGCGGGCGGCGGTACGCATCGACTGGTGCAGGGCGTCCAGGACTTCCGGGCCCAGGCGGTAGTCGACCATGGGCTTGCCGTTCCCGTCGGCCGTGACTCTGTTCTCCCATCTCGGAGGGTCGATGGCCAGGGCCAGGATCATCTGAAGCCGGTCCATCCGAGACATCATCCGGCTGTGGTCTGGCCCGTACCCGACCAGGTACTTGGCGGTGGTGAAGGGAAAGTACATGCACGTTTCAAGGAGGAACTTCCGGGATTCCACGAACTGGTCGCAGTAATAGCTCTTGGGGTGGCCGTGGTAATTGGTTATCTCCCTGTCGTGCTGCGCTACCAGTATCAGGGCCGGGTGGGCTGTGAAGTACCTGCCCAGGACCGGCAAAGAGTCAGACATACCGGAGTGAGCCAGCAAGGCGGGCGAGTGAACGGCGCCCCCGCTGATCACGATGGCCCGGGCCCGGATTCGATAGTCTCCGGGTTCCCAGATCGGATCGAGGCCCGTCGCCGGCCGCGAGACACAGGCCTCGCACCAGCCCGGCCCAACGCGGATAGCCCGGCAGCCTGTCACGACCTGGACTCCCTCTGCCTCGGCCGCCGGAAGCTGGACCCGGTCAGTGCCTTGCTTGGCACCGTTGGGGCATCCGAAGTTGCAGACTCCGGCGCCCCGGCAGCCCCGGACGTTGATGGGAAACTGCTGCACCCGGTACCCGAGTTTGTCGCAGCCTTGCCGGAAGAGCCGGTTATTGTCGTTCAGCTTGTCCGGCTCCAGGGGATGGACCCCGTTGGCTGCCATGTGCTTGTCGGAGCGGTCCATCAAGTCCTGGTAGTTCAGATCCGGTACACTCCAGCGCTTCACCACGGCCTCGGGGATTTTCAACGAGGTTCCGGTGTAGACAACCGTGGAGCCGCCATAGGTCCTGGCGAAGGCCAGGGCCATGCTCATGTCCTTTGTCAGGTATCCACCGGAGTCGGCGTAGAGGGTCCGGGCCATCTCCAGTTCCCGTCCCGTGAACTGCTCCCGGGAGAGGCGAGGGCCCTGCTCCAGAACAGCGATGGTGAGGCCCTCTCTGCAGAGCGATGACAGCTCGCTGGCCACAGTACCACCGCCGGCCCCGGAGCCGATGACCAGGACATCCACTTCCTTCTCAATCACGGCAGTTTCCCTCCAGGAAATCGTTCCCCGAGAAGGAGGGGGTGTAGTGTATCGCTTCCCCCACTTCCGGGCGGCCGTAGTAGCCCATGAAGATCAGGGTCTTCAAGCCCCAGAACCCCTTCCGGACCAGAGGCAGGGGGCAGTCCTGGAACCAGTCCAGTGCGGCATTCAGCGCCTCACCTCTCAGGCTGTCCAGGGGCACGCCGTGCCTGAACACAGGAGTCCATCGGAGGGCCGACAGGAAGAAGATGAACTTCCGTCTCAGGGGCGGTGGGCGGTCTTGCAACGCCTGGTCGATGATGGCGACACAGCTCCGCCGCCCCGTGTCATCCAGGTCGCCGACCTCCGGAACGATCGCCTCGGCAAGGAACAGGAGGAACCGGACCTGGGATTCACTCAACACCGTGGTCATGGGCCTCACATTACACCCGGCTGGCCCAGCACATGATCACGAGAAAGCCGCACCCGTCCTGACGTCACCTCTGATACCCGTAGTGAATGAGCATGGAAGGTCCCTCGGGCCCGTCAGGAGCGAGGCCGATCAGGATGCCGCGGCCGTCGGCTGCTTCGATGGTCGCTGCCGCCTCGGAGTTGACGGGCAAGGGAAAGCACTGGACCGTTCCGCCGGACTGAAGGTCCAGCACGCGCAGACCGACGGTCTTTTCTCCCGACTCCGGACGCAGGTGGTCCACCAGGATCATGTGGTCCCCGACGATACGGAAGGCAGCCAGCCGACTCAGACCGCCGGGCTCTTCCGCGGAGGGCCTGTGTTCCCAGAGCAGAGCGCCGGAGCCATCCACGGCGCCCAGGTTGCCGGGCCCTGGCGGTGGGCGGGAGCAATCCCGGATGGTCAGGTGGTCCAGTGGATCCTCCGGATTGAATTGCCTCAGCAGGCGAATGCCCGAGCCGTCCAGGGGGAGGACACTCTGGAACAGGAGCTCTCGAGAACGGGTCTCGGGATCGTCCCGCCCGTTTCTCGATGGCTCTTCAGCCGCCGGAGCCGACTCCGGAGGCAATACCTCTCCTGTCCTGCCGTCGAGCACTCTCTTACGGCGTGTGAACACCTTGCCCTTCGAGACCGCCAACGGCTCGTCTCTGTGGTTCGTCGGAAGCCCGAAGAATCGTTCGCAGGCGTGACGCAGCCGGTGGAGTGGGGAGGACCTGTCATCTCGCCAGAGGTAGGCGCCGCTGTTCAGATCCAGGCCGTAGATGCCGAACCGATCCAGATGTTTCAGCTGGTGCTGGAGGTGGTGCCTGACCTCCGTGCCGATGAGGGTGTCGTCCGTGGCAGCCAAGAGTCCGTTCGGCGGCGCATGGACCCCGGACCAGAGTCTGCGGCCAGTCTCGCGGTCCACGGCGAACCAGGAACCGGCAACGTGGCGGGGTAACAGGAGGTAGTGCCCCAGAGCGCCGCTGCCCTCGTCTTCTGCGAGCTCGAGGGACCAGGTCTCCTGGGTGTCGATCTTCATGCTTCTGAGGAAACGGGAGCCTCGGGTCAGGGCAATTGATGCCGGGAAAAGAACTGCCAGATCAGCTCGTTTGCGTCCAGTCCGCCCACATCCTTGCCGACCAGGAACCTGGGCAGGATGTTCTTGCCGCCGGGCCAAACATGTCCGCCATCCTCGACTGTGACGAGGACCACCTCTGCCCCACCAGGTTCTGGCTTGTAGGTCTCGATGATGGCCGGTCCCTTCCGGATCTTGCTGGCCGGCTCCAGGGGGCATCGGTTCAGGACCAGCCAGCGCCGGATCGTCTGTGCCACGGAGCGGAAACGGGTGCGGCTGATGGAGCGGGATCCGACGCCGCCTTCGTAGGGCGCGTTGTTGTCCTTGGTCCCGTGGATGTGCATCACCGGCACGGGCCGGGACGGCCGGCATCGAAGGAACTCCAGTGGGCCGGCGACGGCGGCGATGGCGGCGATCCGATCCGCCACTTCACAGGCGATCCGGTGGCTCATGATGCCGCCGTTGGAGAGGCCCGTGGCGTAGATACGCCGGGTGTCGATCCGGAAGTATCTGGGCAGATCATCCAGGATGGCGGCAGTGAATCCGACGTCGTCGACACCGTTCCTGGCTGCCAGTCCGCAGCACCGCCCGCCGTTGAAGGTCAGGATCCGTCTCTCGAACCGGCCCGTGCCCTGGGGATAGACGACGATGAAGCCGGCACTGTCCGACTTGGCGTCCATCTTGGTCCCGCGGCGGGCGGCGTCGATGTTGCCGCCACCGCCGTGATAGTTCAAGACCACCGGGACCGGAGTCTTGCCGTCGTAGGCGGGCGGGACGTGAACTTCGTATCGGCGCTTCAGATCATCGTGAACCAGGAACCGTTCGTAGTCTCCCGAGGGCAGCACGTCTGCCGCCCCGGCCTCGCGTGACGCGGGCCGATCCGGCAGCAGGCGAAGGCTGGCCGCTCCGGCATTGGGAGTTAGAGCGACAGCGATGACGGCCAGGACCAGGACGCCTAGCATGATCTGAAACCCCTTGCGAATCATTACCGCTCCTTCTCCTGTGGCAGGTCTCGCCGATCCGGATGGCCGTCTCCGTCGGAGTCTCGCAGCCAGGGGAGGTTCGTGCCGTAGGCGGCATCCAGGTTGATCAACGCCTCGGAGTTTACTTCAGATCCGTGGGCCCCTGTCACGAGTCCTTCAATCTCCCCGGGATGGAGGAAGAGCCACTCTGGGTTGAGCCGCTCCAGGCCGGTGTTCTTGCCCGCCACGGTGAAGCTGGACGACACCTTGCCGTCGCCGTCCACGTCACAGGCCAGCTCTTCGGTCTGGTAGAGCACCAGGCTTCGGAGGAACGCCAGCAGATCGGATCTCTGGCGCCGGGACAGGGACTCGTAGCTCCGGGTCGATTCGCCGGCCTCTCCGTCGTGACGACGGATCACGGAGTCCAGGTCCAGGCTGGCTCCGTCGTGACCGTAGGGTGCCGTGCTGCCCACGCCCCAGAGCGGCGGCGTCCGGTGCCGCTTGATGACACTGCCGTCATACTGCTGCTCGGCGAAGCGGTCACCCAGATCGTGAGTCGCCAGGTCAGAGTAGTAACCCCGGAGGACGAATGAACCCCGGCGGGGTGTCCAGTCGCCCTGCCTCCGGTCCGCCAGCAGGACGAGCTTGCCCTGGAGCCTGCCGGCGATCGGATCCTCCTGGACGGAGAGATCGAAGAACCGTCTGTCCCCGGGATAGGCAATCCCGCCCTTGCCTCCGGGCGAACTGGGCTTCAGGAACCAGTCCGGCACGTGGCAGCCGGCGCAGCCGATCTTCCGGAACAGAGCCCTCCCCCTCCCGGTCTCCTCCCTTCCCTGCCGCTCCGCCGGTCTCGGATGATTGAGCTGATACCACTCGGCCAGGTCCAGGTCGCCCTGGGAGATCTCCTCCATGTGTCCGTCACGATCCGGGTCGTCGAGGCTGACACCCATGGCGGACTTGGTGGCGCCCCGGTCCCGGACGGAGGCTGTGGAGAACTGACGGGAGCCGGCGAGGGAGGTGCCGCTGATTCCGTCACCGTCGGGATCCAGCAGCAGGGTTGGGTCGTGGGCCTGAAGGCCGGAGTGGAGGTCGAAGGCCCCGGCCGTGAAGGCCCTAAGGGTGCTCGACGTCGGGGGGCCGTGCTCGGTCTGCCGACCGTGGCTGCCGTGGCCGAAGACCTGATACTCGAAGGAGTAACCGGCCACACCGAGGTCCTTCAGGGACCGTGCCCAGGGAATGCGCCGCCCCTGGCTGTCCACGTACCAGATTGCCAGGATCGGGTCGAGATCCGGCCGTCCGTCACCGTCGTCGTCATCGAACCGCCCGAGCTGGACCCGGGCCCCTTCGCCCTCGACGCTCTCCGGCAGGGTGAGCAAGGACGCGTGCCGGCCTCGTGCTTCCAGACGAGATATCCAGCCGTTGCCATCGGAGTCGACCTGGGCGAGGAGATCGAGCCGGTTCTGCCAGCCCAGCATCTCCGTCAGGCCAGCGCCGAAGAGGTGGGGCGTGTTGCGCCCCCTGGCGCCGTTCTTTCCAAAGGTGAGCCCCCCGCCAAGATCCCGCCAAGGCGTGTTGTGACAGAGGGTGCATGACGCGACATGGCCTCGGCTGGCCATGTGCGTCACGCCGTCTTCCAGGAGGGGCCCGGCGTGGTGACCGCTCTGGCCGAAGACCCCATCCCTGGCGCCGAATTCGCGCTGCGTCAGCTCCCGGCCCCGCTGATAGGCAAGCCAGGGGTCTCGGCGGATCAGATAGGCCGTGCCGCCCTTCAGAGATGCGTCATCGGTGTGGATTGCCCGGACCCTGGGGGTCTTCACCGACCGTCCCGAGAGATCCCTGGGTCGCTCCAGCGGCGCGTCCTGGGCGCCTCCGGGTCGCTCGAATGACGCAGTCCCCGCGGTCCCGGCGCCAGACCCGGCCTGGAGCACCGAAAACGCTCCGAGAGACAGGATGATTGCCGTGGCCCGCAGTGCCTGGAACAGGGCCCGGCCTCGGACTCTGTCGTCGCTGGTTCTCAAACGGGGCTTCCCGGTCCTAGTGCGGTGGTCCTAACGTTTCCTTCCTTATCCGTTCGTGCCGAGCTTGTCGAGGCACAGAACGTCGTTTCGCGGACCGGCCCCTCTCCTGAGCTTGCCGAAGGGTCAGAAGATATGGCCGCCCGCTCCATTCATCCCCTTCGGCGTAGCTCAGGACATGCTTCGACAGGCTCAGGACGAACGGATCGGGAAAACTCGGCCATTCAGTCGTCCTGGATGCGGGCATCCATAGTGGGGCGAACGGTTTTATGG
>JAJFLN010000066.1 GCA_021772705.1 Candidatus Cloacimonadota bacterium
CCCCAAACCCCCAATTGGACTGGTGCAACTGAGAGTGCTGATGAACACTTGAATGACATACGAGAGCTTGACCTGTTCATCGGGGTCCAGGGGCCGTTGGCCCCTGGCGAGAGTTCGAGGGCAGAGCCCTTGTTTTCAAACATTCCTTCCACTAATTCATGGGCATTGCCCTTAGGGCCGCCGAACATGACGGTCTTCGAGCAGGCGATAACGATCCCACATGTGCTGAGCCTGGTCCGAGAGTTTGGCCTTCAGGAAGTAGGATCGAGCCTTCAAGTAGGCCTGGGAGGCTCGGGCATGATTGCCCCGGGCATCCATGTCCCGGGCTTCCCGGACATACTTCTCGGCGATCTTCTGGAACGTCTCATTTCCATCCCTCCCGGAGGGAGCCGACAGAATCTCCGCGGCGCCGGAGAAGATTCCCACCCTGCGACAGAGGATCTCCAGGAGCAGGAAGAGCAGGGCCAGCATGGCGGCACCGGGCCAGACGGGGGTCACGTCCCGGCTGTTGCGAGCCATGGCCGGGACACCGGCCTGGCGTAGCCTCAGGGCCGGTTCCACGAGCAGCTCGCCTCCCGTGGCGCCGGCCAGCCGCTCCAGCAGACCCCGATTCGCTCCTGCCGGTCGAAACTCCCGGAGCGCCGGCAAGGCCACGGCTTCCCGCCCCACCACCTTCTCGGAGCCATCTTTCCTTGCCCGGATCTCGATTCGATAGATCCCCTCGTCCTCCAGGGGAAAGGCTGCCTCGTATCGCCCCGGCCCGGTCTGCAGGAAGTCGACGGTCCTTCCGGCACCGCTGGGCTCCGAGACGCGACCGACCAGCTCGAGGAAGTTCAAGTAGTGCCCGTCGGTGTCGATGGCATCGACGACTGCCTTGCCTTCGCTTCCCGTCGTCGAGGCCGTGATGTGGTAGTCGGAGGCCTCGAGCTTCCCCAGCTCTCCCAGCAGAGCCCCCATGAATCGGGGCGCCCTGGGCCACCGGACCCAGTCCTTGCCCCAGAGGTGTCCCATGTCGGCAGTGAACGCCGCCGCCTTGCCCAGCCCGATCCGCCAGACCGCCAGTATGGGATCTCCCTTCGGCGACGTCAGCAACACCTGAGCTCGCCGCTTCGCCGAGGTGGCGTCATATCCGTCCAGAAAGGGCAGCTTTCCCTTCGGTAGCGCCGCTGCCAGGGGATGGCGGCTTCCGGTCCGGATGGGCCGGAATCGCTGCTGCACCACTGGAGGGCCACTGATCCGCTTCACCTCCTGCTGGAACATCTTCGGCAACTTGCTGAAGTCCTCTCCCTGGTAGAAGCGGCCTCCCGTTGAATCGGCCAGCTCTTCCAGGTTCGATCGATTCGAGTGCCGGCCCAGAGCCATGGTGGAGACCTTGATGTTCGCGGCGTCGAACCGATCGTAGAGCGCCCGGACCATGAAGAAGTCCGACGCCTCGCCGTCGGACAGCATCAGGACGTGCTTCTGCTCCAGAGGAACTTGGCGGAAGACATCCAGCGCCTGAGCCAGGGGGCGATAGAACAGGGTCCCGCCGCCGGCTTGAATTCCGTTGATGTCCTTGCGGACCACGTAGCTGTCGGCGCCGATGACCTGAAAGCTGACGGCTATTTCGGGAACGTGACTGAAGTTGATGACCCCCAGCCAGCGCCCCCGCATGAGACCGATGATCTCCCGGGTGGCCCTCCGGGCATACTCAATGGGAAAGCCGGCCATGCTCCCCGAGCTGTCCAGCAGGATCATCAGACCCAGGCCCCGGTCATAGCCCTTCGGTGTGGAATCCACCGGCAGGACCTTCTCGACGGCCGTGTTGGCCCAGCCGCCGGGACCGAACCCCTTCTCGCCACCGATGGCGAGCAGTCCTCCACCCCCATCCTTAACGTAGTTCGCCAGCCGCTTTCTGTTGCCCTTGGTGAAGTCTCCCGAATCCACGTTGTCGATGATGACGGAGGAGTACCGCACCAGCTTGGCCATCCGGGTCGGCACGTCCGCCGGTTCCACCCAGTCGTGTCTGATCCGGGCAGCATCCAGCATCTTCCGCACCGGACCGGGATACCGGGAGATCAACAGGCACCTGGGTACCCGGATTGCACGAGTCACGCCGTGGGCATGGTTGTCCTCGACCCGGTCGTCCAGACCCTTCATCTTCGCCGTGACCCGGGCCACGTAGGTCGCCGGGCCGTCCTTCTCCAGAGTGTCCTTGAATGGGACCAGGGTGACACCGGACCGGACCACGACCCTCTCTTCCTTCACCAGCTCCTCCCCCCTGCGGATCTCGACCACCACGGGACCCGGCTCCCGGCTCCGGATCGTTACCCTTCCTTCGAACTCCTTTCCCTCCAGGACGGAATGGGGTATGGCCAGCCGGGTCAGCTCCAGCCGCCCCGCCTCCATCGGCTCCAGGGCAATCGCATCGAGACGAATGCCTCGGGCCGTCAGGACCGGCAGGGTCTTGTCCGCCACGCCGACGGTCTCGTTGCCGTCACTGAACAGCAGCAGCGTATCCACGGGCAGCTCGGCAGCCGCCCTCAGGGCCCGTTCGAGGTCACTGCGGCTGCTCTCCTGCCCACGGCCAAGTGTTTTGAGCCAGTCCGCCGGTGGCAGGGTAGCGAGGGAATCCATTGCCTCCGGCTCCACTCGATGGGGCCTCCGATCAAAGAGGATGAGCTCCAGGGGCCGGGAGCTCTCGACCCGGATCCGGCGAACCGCCTCCAGGGCTCGATGGACCTCCTGGGGCTTCACGCTGGCCGACACATCGACGAGGCAGGCCACTCCGTCTTGCCCGCCGGGACGGCTGGAGATGAGGCTCTCCCCCTCCAGAGCAGGCTCGGCAAGAGCCATCACGGCCAGGCAGATCGCCAGCGCCCGCAGGGAGAAAGAGAGGAGCCGGGCACGAGTGGACAGCATCTGTCGATTGACGAACAGCGGCCAGATCGCCAGGGGCAGCAAGAGCAGCAGCCACAGTCCCTCTGGGTTCAGGAAGAGCATCGCCGGATCACCCTCCCAGCCGATGCCACAGGAGCCACTCCAGGATCAGAACGGCCATGAACGTCCAGAGAAACCACCGCCAGATCGGCTGGCGCCCCCGATCGAATCGCTGCTCGTCACCGAACAGACCGGCGTCCCCAGAGGGCCGAATGTTCGACTCCGTCAATGACAGGAGGTTCACGGCGAACAGGCGCCGAACCCGGTCCGTCGAGACCCGGTGAAGACCCACCTTGCGGAAGGGGTCGAGGACGAGCTCTCCGCCCTGGCGCACGCCACGGACTGTCCACTTCCGGCCATCCAGCTCCACCGTAGCGGTCTCGCCGGAACCGGGAAGACTCACCCTCGTACCGGCTCGTAGCTCGGCGGCCTCGAGGCCGGAACTGCCAGTGATCCATGACAGGGCGTTGGCCACCAGAATGGGAAAGGCGATCCGGTAGGGAAGGTCGGTCTCCGAGAGAGGAAACCCGGCGATGACCTGCCGGCAACGGGCCGTCTCACGGGCCGACATCAGGTCCCCGCCGGCAACGGAGATCAACGATCGGCCTCCCGGTTGAAGCACCGCTGCATGGCGGACATTCACGTCGTCCCAGCTCAGGTACTTCATCACCGGGTGGGCGGAGTCGATGAACCCGAGCTCGGGCCGGGTTACCTGGGGACCCGACGCCGGTCCCTTTGGCCCGGGGCGGGCGAACAGCAGCAGGTTGCGCTCCTCCAGCTCCGGGCCGTGGTAGCCATTGGAGACGATCACGTCCACGTCGTCCATGTTGACTCCCGAGCCGTAGGGGTTGGCGGCCTCGACGCGGCGCAGGTCCAGCCGCAGCCGCTTCGCCGACAGTACCTGCATGAGCGGCGATGCCGCGCCGTCCAGGAGCAGCACCTTCCGCCTCGGCCGATCCAGAACGACGATGGCTGCGTCGTCTGACTCGAGGTAATCGGGACTGCCCGTCGGCGATATCCGGACCGTCAGCATCGTGGCGGCAGGAGAGATCCGGGGAAACTGAATCGGTGTCTCACCTCCCGACTTGAGGCTTATCACATGGGACTGGATTGGACCGGGAGGGGAGGACTCCAGGGACACCCGGCAGCGAGCCGGCAGGGGTCCAAAGTTCCGGACCCGGACGGAGGCCTCCTTGCCCTGGGGTCCCTCCAGCACTTCCAGGGACGTGACGGCCAGGTTCTCCGAGGCCCGGCCGACAGTCTCGATCCGGAACCTCCCCAGCCCCGGGATCTCGGAGATCTGAGACAGGGGAGCATTATCGGTGTAGAAGTAGGTCCTGGCGAAACCTCCCTCTTCCAGAGACCTGAGCACGGATGCAATCTCCCCCGGATCGGGACCGGCGCCGTCGCTGACCTCGAGCCGGTCCAGCTCAGCCAGAAACCGTCCTCGGTCCGCTGTGGCAGCCACTCGAGGGACGACCCGTATACCCGCCTCGATGAGGGATACCCGGGCGTCGGCGTCGAGGCTGAACAGCACCTCCCGGACTTTCCGCCGGGCTTCTGCAAGCCTGCCGCCGGACACGTCGGTAGCCCCCATGCTGGCGGAGGTGTCGACCAGGAACAGGGTATCTCCCATCATGCCTCCTGACCGGGTCGGCTGGGACAGACCCAGGGCGGCCAGCAGGATGAGAAGGATGTGGAGAATCAGGAATATGGAGTTCCGGAACCGGCCCATCAGGGAGTCCTTCCGCTGCCGCCGGAGCACTTCTTCCCAGATCCGATGGCTCGGGACGATGTGCTTCCTGGGCCGGCTTCGAATGAAATAGAGGGCCACCACCACGGGCACGAAACCGAGAATCGCCAGGGCAGCGGGTACGGTGAATTCGAGCATCCTAGTGACCGCCTCGAAGGCGAACCTGCCCGCCCCTGTCCCGGAACAGCCGGAGAATGACGTTCTCGAAGGGGGTGCTCGTGACAGCCCGGAAGTAGCCGATCCGATTGCCGGCACAGAAAGACTCCAGGCCCTGGAAGAACTCCTGCAGCAGGTCCCGGTACAGCGCCAGGGTCGGGGCGTCGATGTCGATCTCCTTCAGCGACCCGGTCTCGGAGTCGATCAGGTGGCAGAGGCCGGCCATCCGGGGATCCTCCTCCGCCGGATCGATGATCTGGATGCAGTTGACCTCGTAGCGCATGTACTCCAGCAGCTTCAGGGCCTCCTCCACGGGCTTCTCGAACATGAAGTCCGACAGGAGGAACACCACTCCCCGTCTCTTGTACCGGAGCACGAACTCCTCGGCGCTCCTCTTCAGGTCTCCCGCTGAACTGGCCTTCAGACCCTCGAGGAACCGGAACAGGGTCAGCACCTGTCCGGGACGGACGGCATGCATGACCGAGGAAGACAGGCTGGAGGAGAAGGGTACCAGGTGCACCCGGTCCTGACGTGTGAGCCCCACATAGCTCGCCGCGGCGGCGATCCTCCGGGCATAGTCCAGCTTGCTGGGCGAGCCGAACCGCATGGAGCCGGAGGTGTCCACCAGGATGTAGATGTTGAGGCTCTCCTCGCTGTAGAAGAGCTTGACGAACATCCGGTCCAGCCGCCCGTAGATGTTCCAGTCCAGAAACCGGAGATCGTCCCCGGGATCGTATTCCTTGTAGTCCGAGAACTCCTGGCTCATGCCTCGATGCCGGGTCCTCCGGACGCCCATCCGCTCCCGTTTGAAATGCTTTCGGGTGATCAGATTGAGCATCCGCAGGGTCTTGAGGAAATTCTTGTCGAACAGATCGAGCATCGTGATCCAGGACTCCCGTCGCGTCAGCAGAGTTCCCTAACGTCTCATGTTACGACAGAGATCAGGGGACACACGACTGGACCCGAACTCGCCAGGCGAATCTGCTGGGTCGGGTGATCTCTCGGAGTTCGGGTCCAGTCGTGTGTCCCCTGATCTCCCAGACGGCTGCACCCGCCGGACCGTTCGCCCGTGCCGCTCCTCCTGCCTTCGTGATACTCTATCCTCATGGACGATATCTCCAGCTTCATCGTCGAACAGTTCTACAAGAATGATCGGAGCTTGCTGAACAACAAGCGGGTCTCGGCGTTCGTGGGAGCTTGTTACTTCCTGAATCTGAAGCGGCTCCACCCGGAAGTCTTCTCGGAACAGGATTCGAAGCTTCTCGACTCCCTCCTGGAAGAGCTGGATCTGAACGAGGCGAAGGCGGCGGAGCTGCTGGAAGAGATCAATCAGGGCTGGCAAGACTCGGAATCCGGCCCGGACTGAGCCCTCTCCCAGCCTCGCTCCTCAGAGGGAGAGGCCTTCCAGAGCAGCGAGCATCTCCGCTCCCGATCCATACCGCGCTCCGGCCTCCCGGGAAGTGGCCTTCAGTATCACCGCTTCCAGCGATTCCGGAATGGCGCTGTTGTGAGTCGTGGGAGGAGAGACGGAGTCCTGGAGACACTTCTCGCTCAAGATCGACTCCAGGTCGTCGCTGAAGGGCAGGCGGCCCGTGACCATCTCGTACAGCACCAGACCCGCCTGATAGAGGTCCGACCGGCCGTCGACGCCTTGATCCACCATGATCTGTTCCGGTGAGGCATACTGCGGTGTCCCGATGAACGAGGGGCCCATGGTGATGGCCGTCATCTCCGTGGCCTTCACCAGGCCGAAGTCTGCCAGGACAGTCTGATCGCTCTCTGGCACGTAACAGTTGGCGGGCTTCACGTCCCGATGGACCACGTTCTTCTCGTGGATGTAGCTCAGTCCGCGAACCAGTCCGGCCGTGATGGCCACGGCCCGCGGGAAGGGAACGAAGCCCCCGTTGGCCCCGCTCTGTTCCTGGATGATCTTCGCCAGCGTCGGATACTCCAGATACTGCATCGTGTAGAAATGAAATCCATCGGCCTCGGCGAACTCGTAGATCCGGATGATGTTCGGGTGGTCCAGCTCCGAGAGTACCTGGTACTCCCTCTTGAATCGTCGCAGCCTGTCGGGATAACGGGTGATCTGCCCCGGCAGCAGCTTCAGAGCGATCTCCTGGCCCGAATCCTCGTCCCGTGCCTTGTAGACGCTGGCCATGGAACCCTGACCCAGGTTACTGAGGACTGAAAATCGACCCAGTCTCTGACCCACGATATCCATCAGGATCGTTCCTCCGTTGCTCCTGGAAAGCTGGCGCCCTTGCTGCCCAGGGCGCCCGGTATCCGATCCTGTACGCTGACTGGCTTCACTTCGAGTCTTCCCCCTCCGGCGCCTTGGCGTCGCCCTCTGCTGCCGGGAGCGCCTTGGCCTTCATCTCTGCCTTGAGCTTCTCGTACTCCAGCTCCACGTCGTCGCCGAATGTCACCTCTTCGATCAGAAGCGGCACATCGATATCATGCCCCGCCATCTCGCTGGCCACCTCGGCCCGCAAGCTCATGTCCTCGATCTTCTCCGTCACTCGATTGAAGGCATCGTGGGGTTCGCTGGAGGGCAGCTGATGAGTGGCCGCCGTGATATCGGCGATCTTCTGGCGCGTCTCGGCCACCCGGAGCTGAGCCGTCAACATGGTTCGCTTGCGCTCCGCTTCCTTCATCCTCCGCTCCACGGCAATCAGGTTGGCCTTCAGCTGCTCCACATTGCTCTTCTGCTTGTCAGCGGCCGATCTGAACTGCCCGGCGATCTGCTGGTTCTCCCGCTTCCGCGCCAGGGCCTCCTTGGCCAGGTAGTCGCTCCGCTCATCGTTGGAGGCCAGGAGCTGCCGGGCCTTCTGCTCGAACCGCTTCGCCGAGGCTTCGTGCTTGTCCCGGTCCCGCTCGAGCCGCTTCTGCTCCACCATCGATTCGGCCACGAAGCCCTTCAACTCCTGATGCTTCTGCTTCATGTCCTCGATGGCCTGCTTCAAGGTCCGCTCCGGGTCCTCCGCCTTGTCGAGCATGGCATTGATATTCGAGGTGAAGAGCCTTCTTATCCTGTCCCAGAAACTCATGGCTGCTCCTTCAACGGACCCGCTGCCGGCTCCGGTCCTTCCTGTCCTCCGCCCGCAGCGACTCGAGTTCGTTCACCGTTGCCTCGATGGCCGTCCACTGCTCCGTGAGCAACTTCACCTGCCCGCCTTCATCTCCGGCACCGGAGCCAGCGCCGACGATTGACATCCTGACCAGATCGGAGCGGAACGTCTCCAGTGAAGCGCCCAGGCTGATGAGCTCTGCATCCATGCGTTCCGCGGCCCGGTTCATCAGCTCCTCGTTCTCCTCGACCTTCTTCTTCTGCTCCAGGGCCTGGCGATAATGTTCCCGGGCCTGCTCATCCTCGGCGGATTCGAGGCGGGACTCCAGGCCGGCGATCTCGGTCTTGACGGAGGCGACGTCGGCTCGGGCCGACTCCAGCCCCTGAGCGCTGGCACAGAGAGTCTCGATGCGAGACACCATGCGGGAGAGGTCCGGCAACAGGGGCTCCATCTGTTCCCGCAGGAAGGGATCCGCCGCTCCCTTCACGTGACGCTGCATCTCCTCGAGTAGCCCGTCAGCCTTCTTCTTCATCTCCAGATACTGGCCCTTCAATCGAACCGTCTGCCCTCCGCCGAGCCGGGCCGTTCGGCCCCCTTCGCCACGGACGTGGCTAGCCTCCGCCAGGGCCTTCCGCTCGAACTCCGGATCGATGGCGGTCTTCATCACCAGCACGCCGTAGATGGCGGCGCCGATGGCGAGAATGATCGCGCTGCCGCTGACGAAGGAAACCCCGAGCATAACAAGACCGGCTTTCAAGTTCCGAGGAGCGAACAGTGCCGCAGTGATGACACCTACCTTGTCGGGAGACATGAGTACGATCCTACCCCAGCAGGTTCTTGAAGACCTGTTCCAGATCCTCGACGTCGACAAACTCCACGGGAGTGAGCTGGTCCTTGATGACAAAGTTCTCGGCCCGGACGATCAGGTACTTTTCATTGCCACGGCGGGCGAAGAAGAAGTCCCGGTTGAACCGGTCCATCTTCGCCTCGAAGCGTCCAAAGTCTCCCAGGGAGATCTTCAGCTTCATCTCCTTGTCGAACTTCTCCTTCGAGTTCTTGAAGCTGACATCGCTGACGTGCTTCACCTCGTCGCTGGGCAGGAGATGCTCGAGCCTGACATACCGTTCTTCACCGAAGAGCTCCCGGGTGGCCGGCGGGGGTTCCTTGAAGTAGCGCTGGTAGGCCGGCGGCTCTTGCACCCGCTTCTCCAGGGCCTGCTTCACCTCGCCAGCGAAGAGCTCCGGGGTGTTCACCGGTTCCTCCAGCGCCACCATCTCGTCAAAATGCTCCGAGGCAGCAGCCTGGAACAGGATGAGGCGATCCAGGTTCTGGATGCCCTGATCGACCAGAGGGTAGACGATGGCCTTCCTGAGCCGATGAACCACCGCTTCGCCAATTCGCTCCAGAAGCCCCTCCGAGCGTCCCGTCAGGAGGCTCACTTCCTCGAAGTCACAGGCAAACATCACCAAGAAGGGGAGCACCACATCGGCGGGCGTGGTCACCCGGGATCGGACCACCAGGACCAGGGCCGGCCGGGCACCATCGATGTCGGCATAGCGGGACGCCAGGTCCGTGGCCACGCTCTCGAACTGCTCCAGGTTCTCCGCCTCCAGGCCCCGGGTGAGCATGCGCTTGTCGCCCTGCCCGCTGCCCGTCTCGAGAAACGAGAAGGCCTTGCAGGCCGACGACTTGCCCGTATCGGGCTTCTTCTTGAACAGCGAAACGAGAAGCTCGTCCAGGAGACCCTCGAGGATCTCGTTCTCTTCCGCCAGAGATTCCGTGGACAGAAGCAGACGCTCCGTCAGCCGCTTGCCGCCCTCGCTGGGCTGACATGCGTGGACGGAGAGGAAGTTCAGTTGCCAGTCGAATCGAACCATTGTTTCAGCTCATCCTCATCGTTGTAGTGATCATGGTTGCTGGAAGTAAGCGAGGGCCTTACGGACGATCTGGCCCAGATCCGGTTCCGGACCCTCCAGTTCCTTGCCGACCCAGCCCAGGCTGTCGGAGATCTCCTGTTCCTTGTAACCCAGGCCTCGGAGGGCCTCGGAGGCCTCGGCCCAGACACCCCGGTTGAGATCTCCCGAAGGTACGGACTGCAGGCTGGGCAGCTCTCCCACCTTGGAGCGGAGCTCGAAGATGATCTTCGAGGCCAGCTTCTTGCCGATGCCCTTGACGGAACCGAAGGTGACCACGTCCTCCCGGGCGATGGCCTCCATTATCCGCTCCGGTGAGAGACCGGACAAGATGGCCACGGCGATCCGGGGACCCACGCCGGAAACGGAGATGAGGAGCCGGAAGATCTCCAGCTCCGCCCGCTCCAGGAAACCGTAGAGGGTCAGGGCGTCATCCTTTACTTCCAGATAGGTCCTCAACCGGGCCATCTCTCCCACATCGCCCATCCTTCCCAGGACAGAGGCCGGAGCGGTCAATTCGTAGCCGACACCGCCAGCGTCCAGGATGACGCTGGCCGCCGATTTCTCGACGATTCGACCGTGAATCAAGGCGATCATGGGTTGCTCGCGAAAGTCGCGACATCTTAGCACGGGGAAGAGGCCGTGGAGCTCCGGCGCCGCCCGAAAGGTGCTGGCAGCGACAGGAATGGCGGACTCTGGCCGTCAGGAGGCCGACCGGGAACCCGGCGCCTCGGTCATGCCTCCCTGATCAGCTGCGGAACTTCTCGTAGAAGGCGTTCCGGACGAGCTGGAACAGGAAGCTGGCGGCAAAGAGCACCGCCGCCCCACCGATCACCAGGCTGCCCATGTCGGCATAGAGGCTCATGGTGAAGGGAATGAAAGAGCCGATCAGGACACCATAAATCGCCCGCCGCTCGATCCGGCCATCGACGAGCCCCGTGGAGAGGGAGATAATCCCCAGGACGGAGGCCGCGATCCAGTAGACCGGCGCCAGGGCACAGAGCACGGCTCCGGCGACGGCGAAGAAGATGAAAGGCTGGATGATCTTGCCCAGGGCAACGCTGGCAAACCAGATGAGGAATCCTGTTCCGAAGAGCTTCAGGCCCGTGATGCTGTTCGAATAAGCCATCACGGCGAAGTAGATCGGTGAGGGAAAGCTGTCCCGGCGACGGCTGTAGGCCAGAGGAAGCGGAGTGTCCTCGTTGATGGCCAGCACTTCCTCCGGCCCGATGCGGTGCTCCTCATCGACGGGAAGGGGCAGAACGTACTCCGTGGACCGGGTAGAACCGCAGCCGTAGACACTACAGCTGCCGGCGAACTCCCAGCAGTCCTTGTGGTGGGGAGTACCGCAGGACCGGCAAGCCAGGGACTCCTGGTCCCCGAGCGCGTCCCCGCAAATCCTGCAGATGATCGATTCCTCGAGAGTATCCATGGCTCAACAGTGGTTACTATAACAAAACTACCGCTCAATCGCTCCGAAGTCCCGTTCCACGTTGCGAGGGGCAGGGATCCGGGGGCACACGACTGGACCCGAATTCGCCATCGGCTGCCAGGCAGTACAGGTATCTCAGGAATTCGGGTCCAGTCGTGTGTCCCCGGATCCCATACAGGAGGTCTCTATCGCCGTGCAGTACTCCACGGCCTGCCGGACAATGGGGCTCGATTCGTCGGCCATCCGGGCCCGGATGCTCTCGTGGATCTCGGCGTGGCTGTCCACGGTGCTGATTCGCGCCAGGGCAAGCACCGCCGTCTCCCGCACGATCTCGTTCGGATCCTCCAGGGCCTTCAATATCTGCCGGCGCCACTGAGCGGCAACCCAGGGGCCGATGCCCAGGGCGTGCAAGGTGGCTGCCCGGAGCAGTGAGTCGGGACTGGTGAGGAGCTTCTCGACAACGTCCTCGAAGGACACCGGCTCCAGACCGAACTGGTCACGGCCGGCCTCGAGGATTCCCTTCGGGTCGCCGGAGTTGATGGCGCCGACGATCCGGGCCAGGGCCGGGTCGAGCTGTACCTTTCCTTCCCGGACGGCCCGGGTGAACTCGGTCTTGTTCTCGAACTCCACGGCCAGCATGAGACGCACCATCCGCTTCGAGTAGAGCTTGATCTCCACCTGCTGCTCCTGGATGTAGCCCCTGAGAACGTCGGTGGAGTCCGCGAGCCCCGGAGCGCTGGCGGCGATCCGGTACTGCTCGAGGCGGAACCAGTCCCGAAACCCCGCGACTGCCGAGACCCGGTAGATGTCGGTGCGCAGCATGTGGCCCCCTCGAAACAGGTACTCCAGGACCGTGACCACGTTGTTCCTCTCATGTGGGCTGGTGCTCGGTTTCACCATGGCCGACTGCATTCGAGGCAGGACCTTGTCGCCTAACTGGGCGATCCTTTCGATGGAGCTGACCGGCGGATTCCGGTTCTGGAGCTGCTCCAGCAGGTTGGACAGGATCAGGTGCCGGGCCACCCCCTCGCTCTGGGTCTGATAGGCGAGACCCTCCACTTCCTTCTCCCGCTGACTGAAGAGCTCTGCGTGGGCGAGAGCATTGGCGGCCCACTTCGCCACCGTCGACAGAGCGCGAACGGTCTGGGCGTTGAACTTGTCGAAGGGGATCTTCTCGATGGCGATGACACCGATGACACCGCCCCCCTCGACGGCCGCCACCGGCACGGCGACCACCTTGTCCCCGGGCTCGAGGCTGTCCTGGTAGAGGAGATCCTTCAGGGATATGAGCCGATTCTCCCTGACGACCTGCCCCAGGACTCCTCGATCCAGAGGAATGTGACTCTGCTCGGGCTCCACCACACCCCAGCCCTTCTCCGCCACCAAGCGCAACATCTCCCCCTCGACCAGGTAGAAGGAGCAACTCTCGGCCTCCAGATGCTGCGAAAGGATGTCCAGCACCGCCGGATAGATCTCCACTGGCTGCAGGTTGTCCAGCTTCTTGGCCATGTCGACGATGGTGCTGAAGGTGGTGGTCTCCTCGAAGATCCTGCCTCGCAAGTCCCGGTTGGCCTTCTCGAAGACCCGCAGCTGTTCGTCGGCGAAACTGAGCCGATCCTTCCACTCCTTGTTCTCCCGGGTCAGCTCGGCGATCCGCTCACGCAGAGCGCCAAGGACACCGCCGATGGTGATGGCGAAGGCGAACAGGCCGGCAATGACAAGGGAGTGGGGGAACGTGAGCAGCGGAGGCGGACCGATCAGCCCGTTCTCCAGCAGGCAGCCCATGGCATAGATGCTCGAGAGAGCCGCGGCCGAGACGACTCCCTGACGCGTCCCGTAGCGCCCGGCGATGAGCGACGTGACGACGTGATAGGGGTGGAGGGCCAGACCGATCAGGAATGGATTTTGGGGACTGATGACCCACCCCAAGAGGGTCGTCAAACCGACCAGGCTGAACCAGTCCCGGATACCCATGCGGGTACTAACCTTCATCCATCACCTCCCCCCGTCCCTCCGCGAGTCTCCTCGACAGAACCCTAAGCAGCTCGACGACCAGATCCGGGTGCTCCTTCAGCAGCTTGCGGAATGTATCCTTCTCGATCTGCAGCAGCGTCGAGGCCTCCTTCACCCGAGCCGAGCTGGAGTGGGGATCGTCATCGACAAGGGCAGCCTCTCCGAAGCACCCGTCTGCTCCGATCTCTGCGAGGGTCTTCTCACCCGACGGTGACTCCGTGAAGATCTCGACGGACCCCTCTATCACCACGTAGAGCGCCGTCCCCTTCTCCCTTTCCCGGAAGATAACGTTACCGGGATCCAGCTGCTTTGTCTCGGCGATCCGGCCCAGGGCTATCAGATCCGGCAGTAGCAGCCCATGGAACAGCGCCACTCGCCGAAGGGCCCGTGCCTTGTCAAGAATCCCCAGCAAGCGCCCTCCCTCCTGGTTGCCCCCGGTGGTAGAACGCGATGCCCTCGTCGTGAACGAGGCCCGGTCCCGATGGGGCCTGGAGCTGTCTCATGAACGTCACCTCTGGCAGCCGTTGCAGCAGCCGGCGAAACGCGGCGATGGCATGGATGAGGGCCACCGCCGCGCCGATGCTGAATCCCCATCCGGCCAGATCACGTTCCACTCGGCTGAAGAGCCAGGTCAAGACCCCGTTGGTCACCAGGAACAGGACGCAGGACCGAACAGCCTCGGAGTAGTGCTCGAAGTAGAGCATCAGGATGACCACCAAAAAGAGCATGGTCTGCAGGAAGCTCCCCAGCACCAGGACTCGAAGCATCCGTAGCTTCGTCTCGTCGAAGGCGAGCTGGTTGAAGATCTGAGGCGCCAGAAGAACCACGACCAGGGTGATCGTTCCCTGCACCGTCAGCAAGGCCTCCAGACCGGATCGCACGGACCGGACAACGCCTCGCTGCATGTCCTGGATCACCGAGAGTGGCTGATGATTGGCAATGGCGGAGAAGAAGTCCCGATAGGCCTCGAAGAAGCCGGTCTCCACCCTGATGAAGAAGAGAGCCAGAGCGGGCAAGATGGTCAGCTGCGCCACGAAGCTCGCCACCTCGTAGTCCGGGGCCGCCCACATCAGCTTCGGCGCCAGGAGCACGCCGGCCTCCGTCGTTCGCATGACCAGCTTGTCGATCCACGTCGACAGGTAGTAGAGCGCCCCCAGGAAGGCCAGAGAGGGATAGCGCCTGAAGTAACTCAGGAAGGAGAAGTCGATCCCCTTCTCCCAGGGAAACTCCGATAGGAGCAGCCAGAGCAGCATGGACAGGGTGACCACCTGGCCGGACATGAAACCGGCGAGATACCCCGTCTGCCCCCCGATGACCCCGAGACCGAGACTGACAGCGACGCTGATCACGCCGCCGATCAGGAACGACCAGACGACCCACATGTAGGCCCTCAGCACCCCGAGGAAGAAGAGCACGATCCAGATCGTGTTGATGACCAGGTGCGTCACATACGCGACGACCAGGAACGGAACGGAGGCCTCGACGAAGTAGAGAAAGACCGCCGCGGCGATCGCCTGTGGTGTCAGGGCCACGACCAGGCTTCCCAGGAACGCCGGGATGTGCAGGTCGATCTCTCCCGCGTAGAGCCTGTCCGCCAGGAAACGGGTGAGGACGAACTGGAAGAGACCCAGATAGATGAGGGAGAAGGAGAAGATGTACATCAGCGTCACGTGGAAGAGACTCATCTCTCCCCTGGAGAAGACCGCGACACTGCCGAGTGTCAGGATCAGCAGGAGCCAGGGACCGGCCACGATGATCGCCGAGAAGGTATACCCTTGGAGCATCCCGAAGTAGGAGCCATCCTCGGTGTACCGTCTCAGCTTGAAGCCGATTCCCGCCATCAGCCCGGCCGCCCTGAAGCCGGATCTGCCCGGGCGGCTCCCTCTCGATAGGACTCGTAGATCTCCTGGTACCGGGAGATCATCTCGCCGTAGTCATAGAACTTCCTGACCCGGCTGACGGCTGCCTCGCTCATCTGGCGGTGCCGTTCCGGGTCCGTGACGATCTCGAGAATCGCCCCGGCGGTCTCATCGGGATTGCCGATGCCCGTGACGATCCCCGAGGGCCCCAGGGACTGATCGTCGACCCCCATCCCCTGAATCATCTCCTGACAGGCGCCGACCCGGGTGGCCACGACGGGAACGCCGGAGCAGTACCCCTCCAGAATGACCAGAGGCTGTCCTTCGCTGACGCTGGTCAGCACCTGCACGTCCAGAGTGGGATAGTACTCCCGCACGTTGACTCTCCCCAGGAACCGTAGCCTGCCCTCAAAATCCAGCATCTCGACCAGCTGCTGACACTCGGCGAAATAGTCCGGGTCTTCCTCTGTCGGGCCCATCAGCAGCACCTCCACATTCGGCAACTCGGAGGCGACCTTCCGGCAGGCGCGAATCAGGGTCTTCACATCCTTGATCGGCACGATTCGTCCGACGAAACCGATCCGAACGGGGCGGTCGGGAGCCCGGGTCCCCCGATCCGGCAACTCTTCCGGTGTCAGACCGTCGATGTCGACGCCGTTACGGATCACCGTGATCCGATCCTCGGGAGCGCCGAAGCCAACCTGCATATCCTTGTTTCCGCCGAAGAGAGTGTAGATCGCCTCGCAGTTGGCGTAGCAAACCTGTGAGGTGGCCCTGAAGAGGTTGTTCCAGAGTGTCTTGAAGTAACCCAGCTCCCGGCGCACGGCCATCTCATCCTCATCCCTGCTGTAAACCCACTCCGCCGAGGCGATCTCGATCCGCCGCTCGTTCACGTAGATTCCATGCTCCGTCAGGATGAGGGGCACCCCGTGTGTCTTCCTGGCCAGGACTCCCAGGAGACCGGCCCAGCCAGTGCAGATCGTGTGATAGACCCGGGCTGGAGGCAGCTCAGCGAAGAACAGGTTCAGTATGGGCAAGTAGGCGTACCGCCAAGTCCAGAAGAAGTCGAGGAACGAGATCTCCCTGGCCACCTTCTCGTAGACCGAGTGGAGCAGCTTCCAGGCTTCGGGCCCATAGGCCAGGTCCGGCACCGACAGTGTCCTGTTACGCAGATGCCCGAACACGGCGTCACAGGAGGCCATGTGTCCCTCGTGCAGATCGAGACAGAGCTGCTCCACAGCCTGGAAGGCCGCCCTTCGATCCTCCGGGCCCGCCGGCTTCCGGGGAGCGAAGCGATGGGGCAAGAAGTCGTAGACGGCCCATTCGCTCAGAAAGACCACGTTGCCGGGCAACTGATAGCGAAACTCTCGCCGCTCGTAGGAGCCGCCCAGAAAGATCAGCCCGAAGCTGAGACGGGGCATGCCTGTGACCAGGCCGTGGACCCAGCTCGACACGCCGCCGGGCACGAAGGGATAGGTGCCCTCCAGCAGCAGCGCCACATCGACAATCGGAGCCGGTCCGGCAACCTTGCCTCCCCGAATCTGATCAGACTTACTCCGCGTCACGGGACAGCCACCACTGCGTCAATCCGATCAGCTCGGAGCTGGCCGAGAGCTGATGATGAAGACGGGCGATTCCGGCGTACATGATCCGGAACTCGCCCTGACTATAGAGCGTCTCGATCAGACCCAGCAACCCGTCGACGTTGTCGCCATCGTCATCCAGGACCCGTCGGAACCCCCGGTAGGCCTCGTCGAGCCTGCCCGCCTTCAGATCCAAACGCCCCAGGGCGACACGGATGTTCGAGGCCCCCGGTTCGAGTGAGAGCACCGCCGCGTACTCCGCGCGAAGCTGCTCCTCGTAGTGGCTGCGAAGGGACTCCTCGACCAGACCGCTCCGGAGGTACTGGCCGTAGACCGAGGCCAGCTGCCGGCGAGCTCCAGCATCGGCGGGGGCGCTCTTGGCAGCGCGAGCAGCCTGTGAAATCGCCCTGGCATACTCGGTCTGAAGGTTGGTGATCTTGGCCATGGCGAACTGGTAGACCTCGGGGCGGGGATCCTTCAGGGCTTCTATGATGTGAGGGATCAGCTTCGGATTCCTTCGCTTGGCGATCATCTCGAGTACGGCCCGTTTCAGCTGAGGGTCCGGGGTGGAGAGCATGTCCACCAGCGGTTCGACGGTGGACTGAGTCGACATGATCTGCTGGGCCCCCGTGCCGAGTGAGCAGAGCGGCGAGGCCGTAACAGGGGCCATGGTGTGCTCCTTGAATTCCTCCAGCAGATTGCCCGCAGGCCGGCGTGTTTGGCAGAGCAAGAACGAGGCGAGCCAGAGTGAGCCGATCCCGGCCACGGGAATCATGAACGCCAGGAAGGCTCCCATCCCCCGGGCTCCGCCTCGATGGGCCTCGGTGGGAAGGGAGCTGGCGAAGATACCAGAGAAGGCGACTGCCAGTAGAAGATGGCCGACTGCCAGTTGCCCGAGGCCGCCGGCAGTGACGGTCTGCCGCGGGACGAGGGCCCCCTCGTGGAGTGCCATCGGCGGGGCGAGTGTCCCTCCGCCGAGGACGACGGCGAAGAGGGTAAGATCCAGCAACGTCAGCAAGGGTCCCGCCGCCTGCCAGGGCCATTTCATACTCGCCTCCTTGCCGTTCTCTCTGCCGGGGAAAACTCTTCGGACTTCCGGATTGGAGCCGCCCAGGAACGAACCGGGCTCCGGATCATCGGACTGATAGTTCCCACTTTACGAGGAACAGCGAGTGTATTCCCAGTTCCGCCGAGAAGCTGACCGTATCCGAGACCTGCCGGTAAGGAATGCTCACGTCTTCTCGATCCGGCGACGTCTGGAGGACCTGCATGACCCTGCGATGCCCCGGCATCGGTATCGAGAAGGCGGCTCGGATCGGAGTCGGTACATTGTCTCTCTTGCCGGTCCAGCCGTGATGGACACCGTGGACTATCGTCTCTCCCGGTCGCTCATACGCCTGAACGTAGATCGGCCCTGCCTGCTCGAGCCAGGGACGGACTCCCGCTCCGGCCATCCACTGGAGCGCCGCCTGACAGACCCCGGGCCGATGACCTTGCAGAATTGAAGCACCAGGAGAACCGTTCCAGAGGATCACTTCCCCCCGGTCGATCCGGCGGCCTCTGACAGCTTGGTCATCACCACCATTGACGGAGATGGCTTCCTCCCAGATCGAGGGAGTACGACGACGTCCCCGCTTATCGTAAAGCCCCTGGCGCACTCCCGTGATGAGCAGCGTGCCTCCCCCGTGAACCCAGTTCAACAGGATGTCTCGAGTCCCTTCATCGACGACTGCACCCTCCGGGAAGATCACGAATCGATAGGGATCGAGACGGACCGGCGTCAGCGTCCCGGCGGGAACCACGTCGAATGGCAAGTTGTGCCCGATCAACAGCCTGGTCCAACCACGATACTCCGACAGGTATTCCGTACTCTCCACGGTCTCGGATCGGGAACCGAGACTCCACTTCAGGTCCCGGCGCGGACTCTCCCAGGTATCGAAGAACCCACCCTGCCGGTGACCGTCGAGCAGGTCCCGGCTGGCGCCGCTGTACAGGACGGCCACGGGTGCGATGGAGGCCGACTGGAAGAGGGAATCGGAGTGCCTGCGAATCCAGTCGTACTGACGGGCCCGGAACCGGTTGCCGACCGTGCTGGCAGGAACAGGGGCGCGCATCTCCCACGGGTTGAGCTGCGCCGCGAGGCAGGAAGCCAGCGCGAGCCCGGCATCGGACGCCCTCCATCCCATCGACAGGGACCAGGACGATCGAGGAAACGCCGCTCCCTGACCCCACTTGCCCGCCGCCATGAGCGAGAACCAGTCGCCGGTATCACCATCGGCCATGGCCGTGACCTCGCTGATGGGATCGATCTTCCAGAGAACCGGCAGGCCGCCCAGGTGGGCTCCGTCCAGGCCCGTCTCGCTGGCGCCCAAGTGGTCGACGGTATCGACCTCCGCGATGGCTTCGGTTCCGGCTGAGGCGGCCCGGACAACCCGGGAACAGTCCCGCAGAAAGTCAGCCAGAGTTCGATGGCGCCAACGAAGGAAAGCGTAGAAGCTGGGATCGCTCAGGTTGATACTGTCGGGGAAGGTCTGCCCCGTCTCCGCCGTGAAACGGGCGCGGCAGTGAACGTCGGTGCAGGACCAACTTCCGGCGGGATCGAATCGCGCCTCCCCCAGCAGGATGGCATCGACCCCGGTCCGGGCCAGAGTCTCGAGCTTGCGAAACAGGTAGGAACGGAAGGGACCATTCGGGCACATCCAGGCGATCTCGTCGTTGACCAGCGTGGGGTCCGAGTTGCTGCCGTACACTCGGCTTCGCGTCTCTCCGTCGAAAGCGAGCTGCAGCCATTCCGGATGGTCCTTCGCCATGCTGTGCCGTCTCTTGCGGCCTTCGGCTGTGACGACCTCCAGGGTGGCCAGTTTCCAGACCACCTTCAGCTGCCGCTGATGGGCCACCTGAGAGAAGGCGGCGATCATCTCCGTCTCAGTTGCCTGTTCGGCTTCAGTCAGATACTCGGACAAACTGCTCTCGCCCACCACCACATTCACTCCGCTGTTCACCAGCTCGCCGACGGACTCCTCCATCTGCTGGAGCGTCAGCCGAAACGGCGTCAGGGAGAGGCCTCCGATGCGGGCACTCCTGAACCAGCCCGGATCCGGCGCTCCCCTCTCGGGACCGCTCTGCATCGCGACAGGGCTCGCCGTGGAGGACACAGCGCAGCAGGACCAGAGAGCCAGCAGAAGGATGGCTACAAGTCCTCGGCGGCGCCGGAGAATCACGGCGTCCCTGATCGAGACCTGTCGGTTGAGAGCGGAGTGATGCATGGGGGACTCGGAGCAATGCCGGTGAGATAAGACGGATTTTGTTGTAGTGGGGCTCAGCCCCACACCCCGTTGGGGGAACCAGCTCCCCCAAACCCCCAATTGGACTGGTACGACTGAGAGTGCTGATGGACACTTGAATGACACGCGAAAGCTTGACCTGTTCATCCGGGTCCAGGGGCCAATGGCCCCTGGCGGGAGTTCGAGGGCAGAGCCTTCGTTTTCAAACATTCTTTCCACTAATTCATGGGCATTGGGACTAGTGTGGTGGTCCGCTGTTTCCTTTACATATGATGCCTGTCCATAAAACCGTTCGCCCCACTATGGATGCCCGCATCCAGGACGACTGAAT
>JAJFLN010000651.1 GCA_021772705.1 Candidatus Cloacimonadota bacterium
GCTGATCAACCATATCGAGGACCGGGATTTGTGGCGGTTCAAACTGCCCGGCACGCGCGAGATTCAAGCGTGCGTCTTCTCCCACCCTTACGATTTTGAACTTTGGAGCCGCCTTATGGCGTCCGATCTCGGCGATCTACGCCGTGAAGGTGAGGCTATCGAGCGCAAGCACCACAAGGATATCGCCGAGCTTCTGAAGATTTGCGAGCGGACTATGGTTATCGCCGGCTATGCGGTTCCCGTGGCAAGCCTTCCTTACACGCTTTCGAGCGACGCTGGCCATTGTATGGCCCAAGGCGAGCGGTTTTCGGCCTGCTACTGGGACACACATGAAGGTCGAACGTTTTCCCTGCGCAGTGCCGAGGAAGGCATGGACGTATCCGCGATCGCAAAACAGTTCGGCGGCGGAGGTCACTTCCATGCCGCTGGTTTCAGCGTTCCGAAAGACCATGAACTGGCTGTCGCCTAATCGAGGATTAGCGATGCGCTGGTTTGAAGACTATCGAATGGAATGGATCGCCGAGTGCTTGCGCGTGTTTGGATACATCAACCGGTCGCATCTAAAAACCAAGTTCGGGATGTCAGAACAACAGGCATCAAACGACCTGCGCACTTTCCAAGACAAGCGCCCAAACGCCATGACCTACAACAACCGATCCAAACGATACGAGCGAGCTTAAGCCATGAAATTCGAACCGAAAAAACGGGTAGCGCCAACGATGCCAAAACAAATTCGGATCAATAAATCCGACTGGGAAAAGATCAAGGAAATCGCTGAGGAAGTGGACGAGCTTCCATCAGAAATAGCGCGACAAGCGATCCATTTTGCCGTCGAGCGGATGTAGCAACTACCAGGATTGAACGGGATGACAGAAATCGAAGCGAAGCTTGATGCGGAAGATATGGATCACATGGTCCAGATCGACACGCTGATAGCGGATTTGCAGAAGATCAGCGAGAGGTTTGGCAACACCTGCGTCTATATCCGCCGATCCGGGCTGTCTTGGGGTGCTGTCGCACTCAATCGCCGGGCTGACGACGAAAAGCACGGGGTGTTTGATCTTCAGGCGCGGCACGACCGCGCCATGACGCAGAGGGTGGAGCAGGTCCAGCGGCTGCAAGCCGACCGGGACAACGAACGGGACGCACGCTGGAAATGCGAGGCAGCGCTAATTGAGAAGGATAAGGCCATGAGTGTTCTTTTCGACCGCCTACGTGACGCTGGTGTCGATTTCTCTGACCTCATCTCGTAAACGAGCCTGGAGGAAGACATGCCATTGAGGAATAGACCATGCAATCATTTATAGAACGTCTTGAAGAGGCGAGCGAGCCAAGCCGGGGGTTGGATGCGGAGATATTCAAGATCGCAAAGCCGGTTCATGCCAAATCAGCGTATTGGAGAGCCGCGCCGGGCGTTCCTGATCAACGAACATTATGGAAAAGCACCCTTGGCAATAAGAGCGTTCAACTTGCCGCGCTCCACTACACCTCATCGGTAGACGCTGCCCTTACGCTGGTGCCGGAGGGATGGTACACGGGCGCCGCCTGTGAAGATGCGGGAGGGAGTTGGAGTTGGTCACTATACGGCAAGGGCCGAAATGTTGCTACAGCATCATGGCACCCAACGCCCGCCCTCGCCCTCTGCATAGCAGCACTACGCGCACGCAAGGAGGACTAAGAGCGATGAAGGACAACACACGCAACCTAAACCCTACGCCTCCCGCGCGGGTGGCAATGATCATTTGGGGGGATGAGTACAGCAAGCAAGGCGGGGGTTCGATGGACTTTTGGGACCGGCTATCACCTGATCGTAAACGGCGGTGCAAGCTTGTCGTCCAAGCCATAGAGAGAGGTGAGACATGAGTGACTGGGCAAACAAACTGCGCGCGTCAACGATTGACTATGACGGCTCACCAATCCCGGATGGCGCGGAGCCTATGGACCACAGCTTTAATTGCGGTGACTTTTTAGCGATAGCCGACACAATAGAGGCGCAAGCCAAAGAGATTGAGCGGTTGTGGGTAGAGAACGATTTCCTCCGTCGCGAAAACGAAGCGCATAGGATGCGGCCAGCACGCTAACGCCCACCACCCCTGCGCCCGCAGAAGCCGTTCCAGGAGGCTAGGCGTCTTTGTTGCGGTTCTTCCCAACGTTCCCTGCCAGTGCGTTCAGCACCTTCAGGATAGCGTTAATGGCCTTGTCGTCTGCCTTGGATGGGGTAAGGGCCGTCACCGCCGTGGCTGCGGTTACAACCAATGTCAGGGCGGATACCCAGGCGGGAAGAGCTTCGAGCCACTCCACTACTTCAACTCCGGGCAGTTCGCTGCGATAAACGCCCTGTAATAGGCTATACGGGCCTCTCTCGCCTCAGTATAGCTTTGCCCCTGGACGGCCAAGGCGGCGGCTAGGAAGCCTTGATAGTCGACGCAGCGTTGCGCCTTTGTGGTGCCGGTGGCCCCATCAATTTGTTGAGTTACCGCCGAACACGCAGCTAAGGCGAGGGCGAGCGAAAGTATGGTGATAATTCGCATGTTATTTCTCCTGGTTTGTGGTAGAGTGGGGCCACACTTGCCTTTCCCCGGGTTGCATCCTGGACTTTAGGTAGCAGTAGCCAAAGAAATGTAGGGAACGGGGGCTTAGGCCTCCGTTTTCATTTGCTCAGCGCTTCGTAGTTCAGCCACTTGACGTACAGGTTGCCGCACAACGGGCATTTCGTTGGGCCGGGCTTATCCTGCCATTCATGGCCGCAATGGGGATCGCAGCAACGGTACTCAGCCAAGAACATATTTCCGGTATCTCCACGCAAACCTCTCAACGGTGCCCTTACCAAGCGGGCTGTTGTAGTGTTGCTTCCAGTATTCCCCCATGCCCTCTGGATCGCCTGCATTGGGTAGCGGCTCAGGGCGTCGCCAGTAGTGAACCCGGCACATGGCCGTGGCGTAGGCTAGGTCGGTTACTAGATTGTGCATTTTCACCTATCTGTCTATATATTGCGCGGCGGACATTAGATAATCTGAATTGTCTCTGAACATTCCGAGCCCAATATTACAGCTTCCACACAAGAGCCCTCTACGGATATCGGTAGTGTGACAGTGGTCAACATGCAGGCGCTCGCCCGTCTTTTGCCTACATATAGCGCACGCTCCACCTTGGTCTGAAAGCATGTCTTCGTATTCGTCGATAGACATATTGTGAACGCGCCGTAAATGTCGCTCTCTAATCCTGTCTTTATTTCGCTCTCTCCAGAGCCTCTTTGTTTTGGTACACTCTAGGCATATTTTCCTACCTTTGGGCGGTTTAGCGACAAGGCATTGGCTGCACACGCCAGCGCGGGCGGCGCTCCGCCGTCTTTGATTCGCAACGGCCTTGTCGGTACAAGCTTGACATAATATGGATGTTGATTTAGCAGAGTTTTTGCAGTCTCTGCATTCACCGCGCCCGGCCTTCTCCGCCCACCTCTTCGCCATGTAAACTCTACGTTTTTTCGCTTTCTTCGATTGCAGCAAAGATTTCGGCATACCGTGGAAACCCCATCATCAACTTATGGAGTTTAGGTTTATACCGAATGTAGTTTTTAATCAAGTCCCATTCGGTAGCCGGTTCCATCTGATAAAACCCCAACGCTGGACCGCCCCCCAACTGGACAAGATGCGTCAGGTTGCTCTCGTGGATTGCCGTGCCCAGCACAAGGTTTTCAGCCGCCTCGGAATGCATATCCAGCCGCACTAACACCGGGCGAATGATCTGTTCGCGGAAGTGTTTAATGTTCAGCATTTCGTCAAATCCCGCCATTGCTCTGGTGTGAACACATATCCAATTGTCGAGCCCTCGTATTCCTTCTTTCCGGTGGACCTCACCCAAAGGACATAGTTTTTACCTTCGCGGCTCACGTCGTAAACTACCTTGTCGCGGTACTCAGAAATGCGGCTTCTCCTGCTTAACCATCTGCCAGTTTTCACCAGCCGACAAAATACACGATGACCCGTTTGGATAGCTTAGGATTGCCGTCCAAGTGCCCGTCTCGGATGCGAACGTCTCCACCACGTTTTGCTGTGGGTCGAGCGCTATCGTGCGCTGTGTCTCACGATACTTATCCGATAGCCGTTTCACGATATCCGCCCGCTTGCCGCACACCTGTTGAGCCTGGGCCGGGGCGATATAAAGGCAAAACACTATAATCAAAAAGGGCGCATATCTAATCTCCATCCGCGTAAATGCGAAAGGTGTTTGTTACTTCATAATTATGTTTGCAGGCTTGGTGGAACTTGTCATTCACCCCGAATAGCCGCTTCCAAAGCCTTGCAAACCAGCGAATCATGAATCTTTCCTCATAAAGGTTGTAAGTTGGCTGTGGATGGCATCGTTCGACGCCTTCAATTCAGCCATTGCGACGGCATTATTACTGATAATCTCCGACATTCTGTCCTCGCGAACGTCTTGGCGCCTTATGCAACGAAAAAGCATCAAGCCAACGATTCCCCATGGCCCCCACTCCGCGAGAAGTTGCAAGATAACATCCTGCGTCATTATAAGCCCTAGCGTAACAGTTCAACAGATAAGGAAACCCACTGGCTTCCGGGCAGCGCCTCATTCAGGCGAACAAGAGAGCGATAGTCCCGGTTGCCTATCCTAAACTTCTGGACAACCTTTAGATACAACATTTGAGCGGAGAATGGGTCATCTTTCAATATGCCATTAATTGCCTTTAAGGCGATATCAGGCGGAATGCCTTCGCTTGTCGACAGGACGACGGCGCGGCTTTCTCGTATTCTATATTGAAAGGGGAAGATTTGGGCGCGCTCTAAAAGGAAAAGCCCTGTCGTTGAGTCGCCCTTATGGGCTAGGGCGTAGTAATGTTCGCCAACCAGGGCGATTGACGCGAACCCTACCCCCGCCACCACAAAGAAAACCCGCAGCCAGGAACGCAATAAATCCGTGGGCAGGTAGATAAAGCGGAAACGCCGCAATCCCACACGCAAGGAAAGCCAAAACGATGTAATGCGCAGCCTCATGCTCATGGTGTGGACGCTCCCGCATTATAACTAGACGA
>JAJFLN010000652.1 GCA_021772705.1 Candidatus Cloacimonadota bacterium
GTGCCGGGCTTGTCGAGGCACAGAGCGTCGTTTCGCGGACCGGCCCCTCTCCTGAGCTTGCCGAAGGGTCAGACGATATGGCCGCCCGCTCCATTCATCCCCTTCGGCGTAGCTCAGGACATGCTTCGACAGATGGGATGAGCGGATCGGGAAGACTCGGCCATTCAGTCGTCCTGGATGCGGGCATCCATAGTGGGGCGAACGGTTTTATGGACAGGCATCATATGTAAAGGAAACAGCGGACCACCACACTAGGAGTGTGTCGGAGAAAAACTAACAGGGAACAGGCAATGGAGAACGAACTGCTTCGGGTCGGTCTCTGATTGCATGTTCCGAGTAGTTTGGCCTCCGTTCCCCGTTCCCATTACGTCCGTTTGTTGCCGTCCTCTTCGGAAGGCGCCGCTTCGGAACTTCGGAACAGCTCCAGGAGGTTGTGAGTCCAGCAGATGATGCTCCATTCTCCGAAACCCGGAGTTGAGCCTGGATCGTGCCCAATTCCTCATTGCCTGTTCCCGGTTGCCTGTTCCCTGTTCGTTTGGAACCAATAGCGCGCCGGACGGACAGAATTCTCCGACACCCTCCTAGGGGCAATCCCCATGGATTAGTGGAAGAAATGTTTGAAAACGAGGGCACTGCCCTCGAACTCCCGCCAGGGGCCTTTGGCCCCTGGACCCCGATGAACAGGTCAAGCTTTCGTATGTCATTCAAGTGTTCTCCGCGACCCCTGTGAGCGACCTGATCGCCAATGTTGGCTGCCCCCTACGGGACATGCACCCGGAGCCGCGCGCCCTCAGCTTGTCAAAAGGCCGGTGGCGAGGCGAGGAAATGCACCCGTGCTAGGGGAGAAATTCCCCTTCCAGTAGGACGGATCCGTGCGCATGCCTGCGTCTTCTCAATGGAGGCGCGGAACGGACGCTCAGGAGGTAGGAAGAGGAGTCTCCTGGGGAAGGATGACGGGAGGCGGAAAGGGCTGTGCGTTGTCGGGGCGTTTGGAGAGCAGATCCACCGCAACGACGAGCGCAATCAGCAGAACGATACAGATGGCGAGGATCACGAACAGATTTCTCGGTGAACCGGCCCCCCGGGTGCCTATCGGCGACTTCGTTTGGTTCATGATTTGGAAGCCACGCACGCAGGTTTTGTGCCAAGGCCACATCGAGAAGGCCTGACTCCCCCGGCTACCGGGACATCTTCTGGAAGAGGTGGATGATGCTCCGGGTCGACTTCTCCCAGTCGCCCAGGTGGAGACTCTCGTTCTCCGAGTGGGCGTTGGTGTAGGGGTCCTCGATACCGATCAGCAGGGAGGGCACACCGCCGAGCTGGGATGAGAAGGGCTCCACGAATGGGATGGAGCCGCCGCAGCCCATGATCACCGCCGGCTTGCCGTAGCCTTCCTCCAGGGCCTCGAGGGCCGCTCCGAAGGCAGGGTCGGTGGTCTCCGTGTGCCACCAGTCGCCGCCGCCTTCCCGTTCCATGATCAGCTCCATGCCCCAGGGGGAGTGCTTCTTCAGGTGAGCTTCGAGCTTGTCCAGCGTGCCGCCTTGCTCCATGTTCGGCACGGTTCGAATTCCGATGCGTGCCGATGCCGTATCGACGATGACGTTCCGGGCCGCCTTCATGGAGCTGGCTTCCAGAGCGTTCACCGAGATGGCAGGCAAGTGCCAGAGTTTCTCGAGCACACTCTTCGAGCGTCCCATGATCCGGGATCCGGCCACGATCCCGGCCTTCCGGCGGAACTCCTCGTCTGGTTCGTCCAGGGCCTCGAGCTTCTCCCGCTCTTCGGCGGACAGGGATCGGACGGAGTCCATCATTCCCTCGATGGCCATGTCCCCATTCTCGTCCGTCAAGGTCGCCAGCAAGCGGGACAGCCCTACAGCAGCATCAGGGACGGCGCCGCCCCAGGAGCCGGAATGGAGGGACTGCCTCAGACCTCTGAGGGTGACCTTCAGGGCCACGAGCCCTCTGAGGGCCGTGGTGATCCCCGGAATTCCGGTGTCGAAGTTACCCGTGTCGGTCAGGACCAAGGCGTCGGCATCGAACCGGCTTCGGTGTTCCTTCAGGAAGGCGGCGAGATGCTCCGAGCCGATCTCCTCTTCGCCCTCGATGATGACCTTCACGTTGACCGGCAGCTTGCCCGCCGACTTCAAGAACGCATCGATGGCGGAGGTGACTACCACCACGCCGGCCTTGTCGTCGGCGGCGCCCCGGCCGTAAAGCCGCCCGTCATCCCCAAGGGTTGGCTCGAAGGGCTCGGTCTTCCAGAGCTCCGGGTCGCCAATGGGCTGCACGTCGTGATGGGCATAGAGGACCAGAGTCGGCTGTCCCTCCGCGTGGCACCAATCGCCGTAGGCATAGGGGTGAGCCCCCTCGACCTCGAGGATCTCCACGTTCTCCAGCCCACGCTTCCGCAGCAGATCCGCCACGGCGGCGGCGGAGCGCTTCACGTCCTCGACGTGGTCAGGATCGGCGCTGACGCTGGGAATCCGGACCAGCTCCTTCAGATCCTCGATGTACTCGCTCTTCTTGTCTTCGAATCGATTGACTGCCTGTTCCAGGTTGCTCATGCCCTCACTCTAATACCAATGCCCATGAATTAGTGGAGGGACTGTTTGTAAACGAGGGATCTGCCCTCGAACTCCCGGCCGGGGGCCATTGGCCCCGGACCCCCCGAATGATAACCCCACTCAATCCCACCACTGCGGGTGGGGGGTTTGGGGGAGCTGGCTCCCCCAACGGGGTGTGGGGCCGAGCCCCACTACAACAAAATCCATCTTATCTCACCGGCATTGACTCTAAGAAATATGGGGACACACGACTGGACCCGAATTCCTGAGGTATCCGTGCTGCCTGGCAGCCGACGGCGAATTCGGGTCCAGTCGTGTGTCCCCATATTTCCGACTCAGGTGGACAGCCAGAGGATCCCCGCGAGAGTCACCAGGGCCAGGGCGGCGGCGAACCAGCGGCGGTTGGTCCAGAAGAGGGGGACCCAGTACAGACGGGTCCGGGTCCGGCCACGGACGTCCTTGCCGTCCAGCATGTCGCCGCAGAGATCGGCCAGCTCCTCTGCCAGGAG
>JAJFLN010000653.1 GCA_021772705.1 Candidatus Cloacimonadota bacterium
TCGTCAAGAGCTCGATACCGTCCATCTTCGGCATGTTGATATCACTGATTACCAGGTTGAAGCGGTCATTCTTGATCTTCTCGAAAGCCATTTCTCCGTCCGTGGCTGTATCCACGTCGTAGCTGGCCTTCTTGCTGATCATCAGCTTCAGGTACTGGCAGAGGTCTTCCTCATCATCAACGATGAGAACACGGGGAGTAGAAGTTTCTTGCATGGTGGTATTTCCCCTCGTCAGGAGATTTCGCCGGGTCATGGCGATCGGCGTGACTCTATTATAGATGCACCAATAATTCAACCGCGAGCTCGTGACAACTGGTTCAGAGATCCCATATCGCCCCCTTGTCCCGTGATAGACTGGCCTCATGTCCTACGACATCCTGCTGAGGCAGCTTCATGACGAGGACGGGGACGTGAAACAGAATGCGGCCTGGATCGTGGGCCAGCTCTGTGTGAAAGAGGCCGTTCCTCAACTGATCGAGCTCCTCAATTCCGACGATACTTCCTCCATTCGCCACGTCGCCGCCGTGGCCTTGGGCCGGATTCGTGATTCCCGCGCTAGCGGAGAACTCCTCCGCGTCCTTTCCGACGAGGACGAACTCGTTCGATCCGGCTGTGCCATTGCCCTGGGTCTGCTCCGTTCTCATCAGACTCTCGATGCCCTTCGGGCCGCCATGAACTCCGAGAAGCATCCCGACGTTCGTAGGGAAATCTCGGCGGCGGTGAAGGCCATAGCCACCACATCCCCCCGGCAGCGATCGGCTGTGGAAAAGAAGATTGAGATGACGCTGGACCAGTTAAAGCAGAAACCTAACGATGCACAGCTGCACAACAATCTCGGTGTCGCCTACTTCCACAACAAGCAGTTCGATCTATCCATCAAACACTGTGAGAAGGCCAAGTCTCTCGGAGCCGGCGTGAAGTGGCTCGAGGAGCGTCTCAAGCCCCATCGAAAGAGCACCGGATCCCGCAGAAGACGATCCCGCAGACGCTGATCACCCGGCGCCTGTTGCCGGAACTTGTCACGGAAACCGCCAGCCTTCAACAGTTCAACCGGATCACGTCTCATGCTCGATCCAGGTGAACCCATCGACGGGCCGCAGGAGTCACATCCCGGCGGGCTAGACCGGGGCCCCGAGGGTACTGGAAACCGTCACCTCGTTCTTCTCCTTTTCGTCCTGGGGCCGGCGATCCTCCTGGGTAGCACGCTCTGCAGAACTGTCTATCACGACTTCGATTCCGCTGAGCTGTCCTGTGCTGCCGCCGAGTTCGGCGTGCCCCATCCTCCAGGGAGCCCGTTGTTCGTCCTCCTCGCCGCCGGGCTCCAGAGGACTTTCGGTCTGGAGCCCGCACTGGCGGCCAACCTGACCAGCGCTCTGGCAGCCCTGGCGGCAGTTCTTCTGCTCCAGGATCTAGTCCTCTCCATCACGGGAAGCCTGCTGGCAGCCATCACGGCCGGGTGGACACTGACCGCTTCATTCACCTTCTGGTTCATGGCCATCGTGGCCGAGGTCTACACCCTTCAGGCCATGTGTCTCCTGGGGATGCTGGCCTTTCTGGCCCGTCGCAGGCCTCGGCTGGCAGCCCTCTGCCTGGGCCTCTCCATCGCCAATCACCCCGGGGGCCTGTTCCTGGCGCTCGCTGTCGTCCTGGCTTCACTTCTCTCCCGAGACCTGCGAAGCCTGATCTGGGCGGATCGTGCCGCCCTGCCGATCGCTGCGGGAGCGGCACTGATTCCCTACCTGTACCTGCCTCTGGCTTCGGCTTTCTCGGTCCGGCCCGGATTCTGGATCGAGGAGCTGGGCCTCGACATGACCGCCGCCGCCGACCTCTGGTGGTTTCTCTCGCTTCAGGCCTACGGGAGCGGCCAGTTCCAGTGGAGCTCGGCCTACCTGATGGAGGAGGCCTCCTATCTGACGGTCTGTCTGGTCCGAGACTTCTCCTGGCCTGCCGTGCTGGCGGGACTCTGCGGTCTGGTCGCCCTGCGGCGCAGGAGGCCGGACCTGGCCCTGCTGATCGTGGTCATCGGAGTTGGTCAGGCGGCACACCTGCTGGGGAACACGGCGGCTGACAAGTTCACCATGTTCACTCCCCTCTTCGCGCTGCTGCCGATCGGTGTGGGCGTCGCCTGTGCCGAGCTGTTCGAGGCGAAGGGTGGAACCGGCCGTTTCCTGGCTCCCTTGGTCATCCTGCTTCCCTTCTATCTCGTTACTCTTCACTTCGATTCTGTCGATCTGTCCCGGTACGACTCCGCCGTGAAGTACAGTCAGACGGCCCTGTCCCGGCTGCCTCCAAGGGCAACGGTGTACGCCGGCTGGCAGGCCGCGACGGTTCTCCGGTACGCCTGCCGGGACATCCCGGAACCTGATCGTCCTCGGATCCGCCATCACGGCATCGCCATGCTTCGGGCCCGGCTGCGGCAGGACCGGGCCGAAGAGGGTCGAGACGCCGATCGGGCACTGGCCAGAGCTGTCCGGGGGGACCTGCTGAAGGGCGAGGCGGTCTTCTCCACGTTCGGAACTCCGGCCATGGTCTCTCACATAAATCGAATCCCCGATGGGCTGCTGTATCGCCTGCAACCTCGGAGGTCTCCGAGTCTGAAGGACTTCGCCCCCGTCGATGCGGCTCGGCCTCTTCTCCAGGTTCCTGGCCTCGCACTCCTGAAGCTGACAGTTGTTCCCGCCCGGGTCGGGCCCCTGCGGGTGGCCCGGCTTCGATACGCCTGGAGCGTGACGGATCCTTCTCGTTTTGGTACGGAGATCAAGACATTCCTGGTCCAGGACGGGTCCGGCCGAGTTGTCCCCCTGGGCCATGAGAGCAGCCTGTTTCAGCGGCATCGTCTCGGTGATCCCGGCCCGCCTGCTGAGGCTGGCGGCATCCTGGAGGAAGAGCTGGACTTCTCCATCCCACCGGCCGGTTCTCCCACGTCGATTCCGCCCGGCGGCTACCGGATGGGGGTGGAGGTCGAGGGCCGCCGCGTCCTGGCGGCATCCTTCGTGGTCCTGGCAACGGAGCCCGGGACTGAGCCATAATGGGCGCCCTATGCGTGACTACAAGCCTCTCCTCGATCTGTTTCGTTCCCGGGACCAGTTTCTCCTGACAACTCACGTCATCCCCGACGGCGACGGTCTGGGCAGTGCCCTGGGACTGGCCGGGGGGTTGAGGAAGATGGGAAAGGACGTTCGTATTCTTGTCCCGTCTCCAGTTCCGGCTCCTTACCGGTTTCTGGATCCGGAAGGCCGGATAGAGCATCTCGATGCCGACTCGCCGCCTCAGGGTCTGTCGGACTGCCAGGTGGTGGTGGTGCTGGACTGCGGCGAGTGGAAGCGCCTTGCCAAGCTCGGTCCTGTCCTGGAGCCCCTGGCGGCGACCAAGGTCTGCATCGATCACCATCAGGGCAACTCCGGATTTGCCGATGTGGCGCTCCTGGACACGGAGGCAGCAGCCACGGCGGAGTTGATCTACGAGATGCTCATCGAGGAGGAAGGAGTGGAGCTGGACTTCGAGATGGCCCAGGCGCTCTACGTCAGCCTCGTTACCGAGACAGGGGGCTTCCAGTACTCCAACACGTCGGCGAAGCTGCACCGGATGACGGCCCATCTGATCGAACAGGGAGTGGACCCCAATCAGGTTCACATCGAGCTCGACCAGCGAAAGCCTGCCCGGCAGATTCGCTTCCTGGCCCGAGCGCTTCAGACCCTGGAGGTGGACGACGAAAACGGTCTGGCATGGGTCGCCGTCGGCCCCGAGATTTTCCAGGAGACGGGCGCCGAAACCGACGACATCGTGGGCCTGGTGAGCTATCCCCGATCCCTGGATGGCGTGGAGCTGGCCATCATGTTCTTCGAGGACGTACCCGGGTCGGTGAAGATCAGCTTCCGCTCCAAGCGCTGGTTCGACGTGAGCCAGTTTGCCCGGCAGTTCGACGGCGGAGGTCATGTTCGAGCCTCCGGAGCGCTGATCGAATCTCCCCTCGCCGAGGCCGTGGACCGGGTGACCCGGGCGGCCCGTAAGGATCTGGCCGCGGCGCGACCCGGAAATCGGGAATGAAAGATGGCCGGTCCGAAGTGATTCGAGACCGGCCATCGCAGGGTCGTGACCCAGTGGCGTTACAGAGCGATCAGCGCGACTGCAGAACCGCCTTCAGGTCACGGAACTTCGATGCCTCGCCGATGCTGAGGAGGCCCCGGATGGAACCGCGCTCCGCCTCGGAGGCATGCTCGAGCTCTCGGGCCATGAGACCCTCGTAGCGTTCGATGACTGACATCCAGCGGCCGGACTCAGAAGCGGGCGCCTCACGGCGCACCTCATCGAAGGTGACCAGCCGTGCCACCCGCTCGGCCAGGCTCGGCTTCAGATAATCCATGACGGACTTCATCATCTGGGTCCGGTGTTCGGCCGTGGAGATACCCTCGAATCCGAAGGCGAAGTAAACGATCCGGCCCGCGCCTCGCTCAACCTTGAGCGCCGCATGTCCCTCCGTGTCCTTGTACTGCAGGAAGGCCTCTGAGCCGTCTCCGGCAGGCTTGACCACGTCCGGATACTGTTGATTGTTGGCGCCGTCGCCTCCCTCGATGGAGAACTCCAGCCCCTCGGCTTCCTGGACGACCTTGCTGCCGGCAGAGTCGGCGACGAACTCCGCGCCCAGGACCTCACTCAGGAACGGCTTGCCCTTCAAGGCGTAGGCCAGCTCCTGACCGGTGATGAATAGCCTGCCGCCGCTCTCCAGATACTGCTTCAGCAGCGTCTGGTCGGTTGCGGTCAGGGTTGACTGGTAGTCGGAGCCCGTGAACCAGACCACCGTGGCGTATCCCAGCAGGTTGTCGCCGTTGATGGCGCCGCTGGTTTTCATGTTCCACACGTCGTGGTCGGTCTCGGCCAGGGCCGCCTGGAAGAACGTCTCGTGGGTCTTGCCCTCGTCATCGTCGACGAGCAGCACGGGCGGCAGATCCTGGAGTGAGAACTCCACCTCCATGTCCTCCGCCACGACCACATCGGCCAGAGTGCCGGTTCGATAACCGAAGGCCAGTGCCTTCAGAGTGTAGGTCCCCTGAGGAAGCTCGATGGAGAAGGTCCCGGCATCGCCGGCGGTCTGGACCGGATCGAGGGGCGTACCGACGATGAGAATCCTGGCCGACAGAGCCTCGCCCGTCCCGGCGCTCTTCACGGAACCGGTGACGGTGAAGCGGGGAGCCGCCTCGAGTTCCAGCTCCAGGGTGGTTGTCTGGTCCTCTTCGACGGTGACGGTCTGCTCCGCTCCGGTGATGTAGCCGAAGGAGGTGATCTTGATCGTATAGGTTCCGGGGATGAGGCTGAACTCCGCCACGCCCGTGTCGCCGCCGATCTCGGCTGCTTCGTCCTGTCCGGAGATCTCGATCCGGCCGCGGACCGGGTTGCCCGAGCCGGCTTCCTTCAGCACGACCTTCAGGGTTCCTGAGGACTCGATGAATCCTCGGGCCACCAGGATCGACTTCAGGACTGACTTGTTGGCTCCACCGTAGAGGTTCTGATCCGCCTGGATGATGGCGTTGCTCGCATCGGCGAAGGTGCCGTTGGGGGCCACGTAGAAGTGGGACTCCAGGATGATCTTGTCAGCCTTCTCCTTGCCCACTACGTTCCAGATCTGCCACAGAGAGGCGCTCCAGAGTTCGCCGTCGGCGTGCTCCTGATTCTCCCGATCTTCGGGCCAGTGCTTCGTGCTGTCCAGCCGGCGGAGACAGGGCTCGGGAGCGTTGGAGTAGGAGACCCCGTCCCAGCTGCCGACGCACTCGCGCTGGAAGGACTTGTCTGCCCTGAGGGAGGCGGCGAGATAATCGCCGAAGCCCTCGCCCATGGCCCGGCCTTCCTTGTGGCTTCCCCAGCCGGGTACCTGGTTGTCGTGAGTGCTGTGACCGTACTCGTGCATGATGATGTCGGAATCTTCCGCGTCGTCGACGCCGCCGTCACCGAAGGTGAGCTGCTTGGTTGCCGGGCTGTACCAGGAGTTGTCCTGAGTCGTACCGTGGGCGTCCACCAGCTGGGTCCGGTTGTTGGCGTTGTTGAACCCGATGCTCTGGATGTAGCGCTGGGCCCG
>JAJFLN010000654.1 GCA_021772705.1 Candidatus Cloacimonadota bacterium
CGCTTGTCGCGGGGCCAGGCATGGCGTAACCCGGAGATCCGGGGCCACCCGACTGGCCCCGAACTCCGAGAGGTCACCCGAACCCGCTGGTTCGGCTGGAGAGTTCGGGTCCAGTCGTGTGTCCCCGGATCTCCCGTTAGAACCGGGTGTCCTCGTCGAGAGATGAGAAGTATTCCTTGTACACATGATCGTTGATCCGCTTGTAGGACCAGATCTTTGTCATGACCTCGATCTTGGGCTGTCTG
The DNA here is from genome assembly GCA_021772705.1 of Candidatus Cloacimonadota bacterium. Taxonomy (GTDB): domain Bacteria; phylum Muiribacteriota; class UBA6191; order JACPRK01; family JACPRK01; genus OFTM100. Next base: position 246 of record JAJFLN010000654.1, read on the forward strand.
ACCTTGTCAGCGTAAGACCCCTCGTCGAAGAGAGCCTGGAAGTGGACCAGGACCATGGCCACCCGGGCGATTTTCCGCTCCGCTTCCAGGGCCGTGACCTGGCTGGCCTCCTTGAGCAAGCCGTCAGCCATGTCGTCGTAGCCGAAGTAAGTGAGGTCGAACTTCTTCACGTTCGTCGCCACCACCCTGCCGGCGGCCGGTTCGCCTGCCACGGGCTGCTGCTCCACGAAGCTGTAGTCGGAGTACTTGAGGATGTTCTCGTTGGCCAGCCCTGTAGCCGGAGTGGCCATGACGAGTACGCCCTTGGTGATCTTCCGGAGGACCACTTCCTGCTCTTTCTTCCAGAGATAAGAACATTTGAAGACCGGCACTCTGGCCTTGGTGACACTTCCGTCCTTGTAGAAGGGGTACGTGATATGGCCCTTGGCGACGTTCTCGGCGGCCACCACCTCCGGCTTGTCGAACTGGTACTTCAGCACCGTGAAGGTGTTGGGTTGAGCATCGGCCCACATATGGGCGGCGTTGATGTCCCGGACCATGTTCTCCAGCAGGTTTCGGGCCCCCTGCTGCAGCTGGATACTCTTGCCGGAGTGATCGGCGATCTGGGTCGACTTGGTGAGAAAGCTGTAAATGATGATCAGGAGGATGATGGCGATCACCATCACCACCAGGGTCTCGATCAACGACACACCCTGAAGGTGAGGGCGGCGTCCAGGGTATCTCCGGTCCACTCGACTCATGTCAGCGCACCCTGTGATCGGCGATCACGGTCTGGAATCGGGACAGGGCCCGGCGATGGCCGACTCCACCCTCTTCCTCACTGGTTCCCTTCTCCTGCCAGCGCACCTGCAGCATGACTCGATAGAGACGGGGGTGGACTGGAGGAGCCAGCTCTCCGGCAGGGTCTGCCGCTGACGAAACGTCGACCTTGGTCTCGATCCGGGCATACTCTTCCGGGTACTCCAGCACAGATCCGGGAGCCAGACCGGCCGCTGGGTCCGGGGCGGGATTTCCCGACGGATCAGCTGTAGGGGCGACGCGCTTCAACACAGACCCGGTGACGGGTTCCCAGTCGTGGCGCATCAGGGGAAGCTTGACTGGGTCCACCTGGCGCAGGGCCTCCAGCTCCTCCCGAGCGGCATGAAGAGCCATGTAGGAGATCCGGCTACGGAAGATGTTGCTCTCGCTGCCGGTGAAGAGGAAGTACATGGGGATGATGGCTCCCGCCAGCACGAGGGTCCCGATCACGACCTCTACCAGTGAGAAGCCGCTGCGGCGTCCTGCCCGGCCAACGGCGGACAGGGATGGGGGGAAGTCTTCACGACGCATCAGAAACCACCTCCGGTCCGGTTCTCCAGATCGTCGAGCTCGGCCAGGGCCGAGGCGAGATCCTCCGGTGAGACCTTGCCCGCTTCCTTTCCGCGAAGCAACTCGGCCTTGACCCGGGACCGCATGCTGTCAGTCAACTGAGCCTTGCCACCCGTCTCCTGGGCATAGGCGCTGTACTCCTGGAACCAGCCACCGAACTCGGACCTCTTCTGGGCCAGTTCCTGCTGCCGGAGCTTGACTGCCTCGGAGTCCCACTTGTCATTCATATCCGGGGAGGCGGCTTGCAGGGCGAGTATCCTCTCCTCCAGGGCGAATATCTCCTGCATTCTGGAGCGATACTTGTCGAGCTGCCCGGACTCGAAGTAGACCTCCTGCAGCTTCATGTTGTACCGCTGCATGGTCATCAAGTCGCCCGGTTCCAGCTCGGACATCAACTCCAGCAACATGGCCTCCGCGTCGTCGTACAGGCCCTGTTTCATCAACTCGTCAGCCCGGTCGTGGGCCTCCTCGACAGGCCGCTTGTTCATCCGGCCCAGCTCCATCTCGATGTAAGGATCGCCGTAGCCCTTGTCCCGGAGTTGCTTCCGCTTGAACTCCTGCCTTTCCTCCAGGGTTGGAGGCGGCTGAACTGTCGAAACCCGGGCGTAGATGGCAGCGAAGTTGGCCTCTGCTGCCTGAGTGTCATAACTCACGGCAGCCCTGGTAACGTAGCTGGGCGCCGAGGTCCTGCGAACCCGGATCTCCGGATCGACTGATTCTCGCTCCAGGCGCTCCAAGGAGCTTCCATACCCTCGGGCACCGGTGGAGCTGCTCCCCTTCCTGAGGGAGCCCTGCAGCATGGAGCCGAGGTCGAAGTAAAGCCCGAACATGAACAGAATGATCAAGGCGAACAGAAGCAGGCTGCCGAGGAAGACTTTCTCCAGATATCCCATGGCTCAGAATCCGGCGAAGCCGTCCAGTCCTGCATCACCCTCGCCGGTAATGCCGCCTCCGGAGGTGATCTCGAAGCGGTCCGAGAACCCGGCAATCTTGGGGCTCACGGAGGTCATGACGAACTGCTCCCGGTCATAGGTGCCGCCCAAGGCCGCGTTGGCCAGCTTCTCCCGATCGTAGAGGATTTCCAGGCTCTCGCCGGTTCCGATCTTGTCCTTGTTGATCGCCAGGCAGACGAGACCGCCCTGGACGGTGGTCTTGGGCTGCAGCGGCTTGATGCCGCCGGCCACCATGAAGGTCGCTTCATTGGCTCGCCCAGGCTCGGGCATTCCGAGCTGGAGCATGGCCTCGTCCGAAGTCGGATCGGCGGGGGTCATGAAGGCGACAGTCAGGTAGCTGTTGGCACCGACGGGATCGTTCATGTCCCGCATCACACCGCCGGGGAGCTTGGCCTCGATGCTCTGAATTCCGTCGGTGAAACAGGAGAGGATTCCCTTGCCTCGATACCGGAGAGGCTGATCGTAGTCGAGGGCGTCGACCATGATGGTTCCATCCAGCAACAGAGGCCGGTCCTCACCACCCAGGGCATCGAGCACCGTGTCGTAGTTGCGGGTCGCTGCACGGGTGTAAGGCTTGAAGTTCGGTGGCCAGTATCCCTTCTCCGAGATCCGGAGCAGATCGTCGGCGGCGACGCCCGTGGGGGGCAGGCCGTCGACGGGGAACAGGAACCCGGCAGCGGCGCCGGCGGCGGTACCCTCGAGGACGCTCTGCCCCACGGTGGCAAAGATCTCGCCGAACCCGGCGCCCTCCGCCAGGCCGCCAATTCCGGACCCGAGGGCCACGCCGCCCACAACGTCCAGAATGGTGCCCACCAGACCATTGGCCCCCTTGCGCTTCTTCTCGTAACGGATGCCGTAGAGAGTACTGATGGTCTTGCCCCGGTCGACCTTGACCTTGTAGCCCCGGAACTTGACGAAGACAATCTTGAAGGTCCAGGTGCTGAACCGGGCCACGTTGTAGCTCGCCACCAGGCCATTGCCCTCGGGGAGGACCACCTCCCCTTCGCTGCCTCCGCCGCTCAGGAGCGGGCCGACGCCCTGAGTATAGGCATCTTCACCGGTGATCTTGCCGTCCACCTCCCGGCCCTTGCGGCCTCGGAAGGCGTGCCATCTGCCGGCGTTGCCATCTCCGAAGATGGAGAAATTGGTATTCTGGGGGTAGTCGACATTTCCAATGAACCATGACTGGCCGTTGCTCATGGACATGCCCGGATCGCCGGAGGATTCGAAGCCCAGGAAGTTCAAGCTCAGCTTGAAGGACTTGTTCTTGCTCTGGGGACGTCCTGGATCACGACGGTTCCAGGTACCGCCCTCGAGGCCCTCGTGGAAGACGGGATAGAGGCTCCAGTCCCACCAGTCCCCGTTGTTCAAGATTGACTGTTTCGCCTCCCCGGGAGGGCTGGAGCCCCCGATTCCGTCCTTGTGGTCTCCCACATTCAGGAAGTAGGGACCCCGGATGAAGATGCGACCCACGTCGTTGGCGTAGACGTTCATGGGGCCGCCCTCGTTCATGGACTTCTTCAGGTAGTCCTCCTGATCCGGGCGGAACACGTTGAAGGCGAAGAGGGGGAACTCCCGGGCCGGGGGGGACGTGTCGACGATCTTCAGATCGTGGGCCAGGTTGTAGTACCGCAGGGCACGGCCAAAACGGACGGCCACTTCGATCTTGTAGTAGCCCGTGAAGTCTCTCGGCTTGTTGGGGCTGCCTGGGGCGATAACCGGTTCGGAATCGAGCTTCGAATCGTGGTAGTAGACGTTGTCCCGGTCATAAGTATCCAGGGTGGCGTACTTGATTGGCCGGAAGCCGACAAAGGTCACCTTGGCATCGACCAGCTCGCCCTTCATCTCCTCCACGGCGGCCTTGGAATCGATCAGCTCATCGACCAGAGGCTTCTCGAGGGTGCCTCCGGCCCGGGCTGCCTGGATGACCTCCGGCCGCCAGATCGCCACGTCGGGATCGATGTTGTTGACCCGGTCGTAGACAACAGCCCTCACCTCGTCGATGACACCCATGGCGAGCTGGTTTGCCACCAGTCCATAGGTGACCACCGCGGTCTGCTGGTACTCGGAAGTCCCGGTGAAGAAGAGACTCATGCCGACAATGCCGAAGACCATCAGGGCCGTCAGCACCGCCGGGAACATCATCCCCGATCGTGACTGGACGGACAGGCCAGACATCAACGGTCCTCCTCGTTGTTACTCTCCGGTTTGTCGCTCTCCGGAACAGCGAGGGCGTCAGCGCCTTCCGCTCCTCGATTCTCTACTTCGGCCTGGACCTGCTGGTCCGCCGGAAGATCGTTGGCGCCACCACCCTCAACTGGAGTCTGCCCCTCAATGCCATCCGATAGGGGGGCCTCGTCGGGCTTGTCGGCTCCCGCTCCGTCGCTCTTGCCGGAGCCGCCAAAGGCGCCAAAGACGCCGCTGAAGATGTCCTTCACGCCGCCGCCGACATAGCTGCCCACGTTCCCCCCGGGGAGGAGGCCGCCGATTGCGCTGGTGATCTGGTTCGCGGAGGCCTTGTCGGCCTCGATCATCTTCTCGATGGCTACGGCGTTGTTCCGGTTCTCATCGGCGATCCGGTTGGCCAACTGGACCTGGTCCGTGGTCTGACGGTTGAACTGAGTGACCGTGAAGGGGTCGAAGATCTGCTGCGCCCGGCTGATGCTGTCATTGCCACGCACCCTGTCGACGTTGCTCATGCCATCCAGATCGACCCGGGTCGCCCGGCCATTGAACTCGCTGAGACGGTTCTTTCCCGACTCCCCCGCTTCCCGTTGCTGGTTCTTGATATAGGAACCGGCGATGCCTCCGGCCGCATCCCCCAGGAAGTTACCGAAGCCCTGCATGGCTTCCCGGTTTCGTCTCGATCGCTCCTCGTCCTTGGCCCGCTCCTCCGGGGTCATCTCCGGTTTGTCATCGCCATCGGAACCCTCCGGTGGTTGAACGGGGCCGACGAAATCATCGTCGCCGGGCTGCGGTACGGAGTTATCGGGAGGATTGTTGACTGGGGGCGCCGGAGGACCCACCAATTCCGGATCACCGTTGTCAGGGGGATCGTTGTCGATCGGCGGTGTCTCGGGGATTCCATCTGAGGGATCTTTGACACCCGAGATGGCGTCGCCTTCCTTGTCATTGGTTTCACCACTATTGGCCAAGGCAGGACCCGGCACGACCAGGACCAGCATGGACAGGAAAACTAACAGCAGCAGTATTGGGGACTTGGATCTCATCGCTGACGACCTCCTGCTCTTGGGAATGAACTCTAGACGCGGTCTCCCGTGGCTGTCAATCAGACCTCATCTGGAGCCGCGCCCCGCCGTGACCTCGTACTGGGTCTCCGACAGAGGCAGCCAGTTGGGATCTGAGAGCAAGGCATGGTAATACCGGCTGCCGACACTGGTCTGAAGGTAATGAATCGTCTCGTTCTTGCCTGTCAGATCCGGCACGCCAAAGCGAACCTGATAGAAGGGATAGCCATGGAGCCAGTACTTCGTAAACCGAACCTCGGAGAAGACATCCTCCGAGAAGGCCGGAACCGGCGTATCTCCGTAGAATCCTTCGAGCTTCACGGCATCCAAGGTTCTATCGCCCCGCTTCACCGTCACTGGGGACGTCTTGTAGACCACCTTCACGGCCCCGGGTCTCATGGCGCTGGCATCGGGGTTGAACTTCAGGAACGTCATGGAGCCTCCATCGGGAGCCACTTCCGGAGCCCCGGCAGTGGCCTTTCGAATGTCGCAGAGACTTCTAAGGTCTCGCTTGATCCGCTCCATCGTAATGTTTGCCCTCCGGATTCCTTCCACTTCCTCGGTTCCCAGGGTCACTGTGCGGCTCCCGATTACGAAGAAGCGGTACAGCAGGGTGATCATCAGGGCCACCAGGGCCGTGACAATCACGATCTCGATGATCGTGAATCCGCTTCTTTCCGCTCTCTCTGCTACTTTCACCGGACCTTGCCGTGGAGCATCTGCTCCATTCTGACACGCCGTTCCGGGCTGCCCCGGACGTTGAGATTCCAGCTGACTGTGGTCTCACCCCGAATGATTCGAACAACGCCATCGGAATCCTCCACAAAGGTCATGACGAGCTCTCGCCGATAGCGGGTAGATGATTTTGGATACTCGATGCTCTCCCCGGCGTCATCGGGGAAGCTGGTGACCTTGTCTTCCGTCGCCGTGATGCGACCCTTGCCGGTCTCCACCTTGATTTGACCCGGCAACTTGAGCCGGGTTCCACCGTCGATGAAGGCCCGGGTCCAGCCCTCGAATCCGATGGCCCGGCTCCACTCGAGAGCCTCTGTGGCCAGACCGACAGCAAACGCCTGGTCCTCCACGTCGGCTGCCCCCCGGTTGGCGGAAGACAGGGTCGTGAAGATCGGCAGCATGGCCATGCCGACGATGCCCATGGCTATCAGCACCTCCGTGAAGGAGAATCCTCTCGACCGGCGGCCAGGAGCGATTCGCCGGCGGACACTGAACCCGCGATACCTCAACGGGTCTCCAGCTTCTTGAGCCCCGGCGGCTTGTCCTTGCCCAGATACACGACTCGATACTGCCGCACCAGATCGATGTACATCCCCAGCTTGCGGCCACCGGCCCTCTCGATTCCCAGGGAGATCGGGTCCTCCCGGACCTGCTCGACGTGCATCTTCAGAGTCTTCTGAAGAGGCAGTCCGGTCCTGACATCGATGAACAGGGCGGCCTTACCGCTGCCGCTGGCGGCGATGTAACCGCTGGGAGTCCGGGTAGCGGCCACTCCGAGCTTGCCCTGGATCTCGTAGGCCTTGCGGCCCGACACCTTCTTGGTACCCACCAGCTGGAACTCGGCCCGCACCGGGATGGAGGCTGCCCCCTTCCCTCCCGAGAGCTGGAAGGTCTGCCTCCACTTCATGCCCTTCTTCAGGTTACCCTGAGGAAGACTGACAGACAGCTCCCGCAGGTCTCCTGCCTTCAGGGTCTCTGGATAGGTCCCCAGGAGTTCGCCCCGAGGCGAGTAGATTCGCAGCGAGGGGGCATCGGTGCCAGGCAAGCCACCCTTTCGGGTCTCACCGTTCACCTTGAGCACGGAGCTGAGTGTGTAGGAGGCAATGCGGATCTCGCCCCCCGAGGTGTCCTGGACACGGCCGACCTCCCGGGCGCCGGTCTCGATGACCTGCTCGAACACCCCGTCCTTTCGGGCCACTTCGGTCTTGAACCGCCCCCGGTCGACGGCCTCATAGGCCGCCCCCACGGGAGGTGCGAGCTCCAGGGTGGCACCGGACAGGCTGGCGGTTGTGGAAAGGAGGATCAGAGGAAGAAGTCGAGTCAATCTGCTCCAGTTGAGGATTCTCATCGGACTCCTTGCGCCGTGCGGCATCGGTATCCAGGATTGAGTTCGAGATGCCATGACAGGCCGGCCGCCCTGTTCGGCCCAGATCTGGCCAGGCAGACCATCGGAGTCCGGATCGGCCCGGAGAAACCGGAGGCAGCCCCTTTCGACCCGCCAGGGCGTTCAGTGAAAATCAAGAACTTCAGGAATGCCGATCTGGGACTCCACACTAGTTGATCTGCTCCCGTGGCGTCGACTCGTCGTCGGTTCGCATCGTCCAGAGCAGAGTCCGGTCGCTGACGCTGGTGTGAAAGACCCACTTGGTCAGAAGTTCGTCGAACTGGACCAGATTCTTTGTCGCCTGGAGCCGGCCGGCATCGATTCGGTCCATGGCCAGGCCACCGAGCAGGTCGATGGCGCCCGAGCCGTTTACATCGAGGGTGCAGAGCTCATCAGGGTACTTGGGGTGCAGTCCCTGAACCACGGCCTCCACTCGCTTGCCTCCCGGGAGCCCGATGGACTTGCCCCGGGTCACCAGAAACAACAGATCCGTCTCCCTGCGTTTCCGAAGGCTTCCCTTGAGGGTCAGCTTGCCCAGGGTGATGAGGACCCCCTGTCCCCGGAGTTGCAGGTCTTCCTCCAGCTCCAGATCGCCGAGCAGCCCCACGATTCCGTCGATGTAGAGCACCTTCTGACCCGAGGGGGTTCTGAAGATGTGCTGCCTCCGAAACTCGGCCACCGGATCCGGCTGGCGGATCGTTTTCATGAAGAGACGCGAATAGAAGCGGGGGTAGATGAAGGTATGTGCCGAGAGTGCCTTCTCGAACTTCTGGGCCTCATCGAGAGCTTGAAACCCCCGGGCATGGTCCAGAGGGGCCATGATCTGGTCCAGTCCATTCGGATCCTTGTTGAGAAATGAGACTGCCGAGACCTCGATCGCCACTTGAGTGCTCGGATTGCTCGGAGGGGCAGATCCGTTGAACGTGAATTCGAAGGTGCGCTGAAACGAGTAGGGGTAAACCAGGTTCCCCTCGATGGCCTGTCCCGGATCGTTGACGTAGAGGTCCAGCCCCGCGGACCGGGGCCCGGAGGCCACGAACTCGTGCTGCAGCCTGGCGTCCTGGACACGGGCCACCACGCCGTCGACCTGGGCCGGGTCGAGGGGACTGCCGTCGGTGGTCCGGAACTTGGACAGAATGTCAGCGATGATGGCCCCGGCCTTCTCCTTGCCGACGCTGTCGTCGACGAACTGGCGCTTGTCAGGCTCCCAGGCACCCATCTCGTAGCGCTGGGGATTTCTCGGCGACAGGACCAGCGGAATCCCCTGAAGGTAGGAGACTTCCTCGGGGATCAACTTGCCCCGGCCAGGGTAGAGAAGATAGATGGGGTCATTCTGCTTCGGCCCCGGGCCGCGGCCAAGGAACAGGCAGCCTGAATCTTCCATGGCCGTAGCCGGATCCCGGCGGTTCTTGACGATCAGGGCCGGCTCGTCAGGGTTGACGAGGCTGGCCGACTGGCGGGGCATTCCCGTGATGTCCTTCACGAACAGTGTGTAGTCCGAGATGGGGTTCTTACCGGCCAGGTAGATACCCTTGAAATCCTTCCTGACGATGACCCTCCGGATCACCAGCGTCTTCTTGCCCAGAGGCACCACTGCCTTGCCCTCGACCTCGAGACTGCCGACCTTCTCCCTCGGATCTCCTTTGCCACTGCTGCCCAGCACCAGGACTCGAGCACGGGCGGTCACGGTGGCGCCGAACTCGCCAGCCAGCGCGGACTCCTCCAGAGTTCGAAGCCCTTCCACCGG
>JAJFLN010000655.1 GCA_021772705.1 Candidatus Cloacimonadota bacterium
CGTCCTACTATGGATGCCCGCATCCAGGACGACTGAATGGCCGAGTTTTCCCGATCCGTTCGTCCTGAGCCTGTCGAAGGATGAATGGAGCGGGCGGCCATATCGTCTGAGCCTGTCGAAGCATGTCCTGAGCTACGCCGATGGGGATTAATGGCGCGGGCGGCCATAGTGGGGCGAACGTAGGAGGGGACCCCCTGGGTGACATGCACCCGGTCAGCAGGTGCCCCTCCTCTGGCCGAAGCGGGGCAGCGAGCAGGTCCACACCCCGTGAACTCCGGTGTTGCGAAACCGTGTTCGTACAGGCATGAATCAAGAGAGAGAACTCTGGATTCGAACTCCCTACGTTAACTCCCTGACCGGAGGTCCCAGCGTCATGAACTCATTCGGACGAGTGATCCTCATCGCTCTATTCACAGCTTCCGCGGCGGTCTGCCTCGGGTGGAACGGCCAGACCGGTCGCGACCACCAAGAGCTCTTCGGCGATCCCTGGAGATCGACGGAGGCGAAGGAGACGGGCCAGTTCCTCTCGTTCTATTACTTCCATCCCGATGGCGATGGGCTCTATCGGTTCGGGAAGCTCGGCAAGGTCCTGACCGAGAGGTTCAGCTGGTCCGTCAGCGGCGGCGAGCTGATCATTCACTTCCGGAACACGGGAGAGAAGGCCAGGACCACCTACCGGGTCGAGCCAGCCAGGGACCGAAGGGACGTGGTCAAGCTAACCCTGGCCAAGGACCCTCGCGAGAATCGCCAGTCGTTCTCATACTTCCGTGATCGGCCGGATCGCCGCGCCGGCCGTGATCCTTTGGAGAGGTGGCAGCATGTCGTCGGTTTCTGAGCTCATGGCTCGCTCGGTAATCCGGGGGCTGGCCGTCTGTCTCCTGGTCTCTCAGCTGTTCATCCCTGGTCCGCCACGAGTGGCACCGGCCGTCCCGGAGCCGGCCCCGTTCTCCCGAGGGGGCATCGGTGGCCACCTCTGGATGCACCTGGACCAGCCCGGTTCCGATCGGACCCACTTCCGGATGTATCAGTTCAACCCCACGGGTTCAGACGGTAGAGGCACGGGCTGGTATCACGAAGGTGACTTCACGGAGTGGTTGACCGAGACTCTGCGCTACGAGGTGAGGGGACAGAAGTTGATCCTCCACTTTGAACTGGCCAACGAGACTGTCGAGACCGCCTTCAGAATTGAACGGACTGGCGAGGGAAAGGATAGGGCGCCGCGGCTCGTTGTGGACCCCGACCCGAGGCGTTACTGGAAGGGGTACGACTACTACGCCTCGAAGGACGCAGCCGGGGCAGCGTGGCTCGAAAAGTTCAAACATCTCACCCCCTGACTGCATAGACCCTCCTGAAGCGCCCCGAGAACCGCTGACCGGGAGGTACCTCGATGTTCGCAGTCGCTTTCTTTGGAATCACAGCAATGTCACTGGCCCTCATCACCCGAATGGGTGCTGTTGTCCCCGTCGGCGTTCTGCGAGGCAGCTGGAGGCTCTTCGGTCTGTCCCTGCTCTCCGTGGGTGGTTTCACACTCCTGGCGCAAGGAGTCACGGCCGGCAGCGCCGCTCTCGTTCCGGCGAGCATGGTGACCCTGGGCGTCCGCTGCCTGGGCTAGTGTAGTGATTCCGAGATCCCCTTACGTTACCTTTCGGCCTATTATGGGTGCCCGCATCCAGGACGACTGAATGGCCGGGTTTTCCCGATCCGCTCGTCTGAGCCTGTCGAAGCATGTCCTGAGCTACGCCGAAGGGGATGAACGGAGCAGGCGTCTCGAAGGCTTGTCCAGTCCTCTCCCTGCCTCCGCATGAGCGGCTGAAGTACGGTGTATAACGGTAGGGACATGAACCTGCTGTCCCGGGGTTTGGTAACGTAGGTTACATGGAAGCCCAGGTACAACACGAACCAGACAGGGCGCGATTCGTCATCCGGGTCAGCGATTTCGAGGCTATTCTGAACTATCGACTTGCCGGTGACCGGCTCGAGCTCTACCGGACATACGTTCCGCCCGAACTCGGAGGCCGTGGTCTTGCGGCCGAATTGGCCGTCGCCGCTCTGGACCACGCCCGCAACGAGGGCAGATCGGTTCTGCCCACCTGCAGTTACATCGATCGATTCATCGCCAATCACCCCGAGTATTGCTTCCTGATTGAAAGGTCCCCATGAACAACGAGAATGGCCCGACCAACCGGCTGGCCCGTGAGACCAGTCCTTACCTCCTGCAGCACGCCACCAATCCGGTGGACTGGTATCCCTGGGGGGAGGAGGCCTTCGAGAAGGCCCGGAAGGAGGACAAGCCGCTGATACTCTCCGTCGGGTATGCGGCCTGTCACTGGTGCCACGTGATGGAGCACGAGTCTTTTCAGGATCCGGCAACGGCAAAGCTGATGAATGACCACTTCGTCAGCGTCAAGGTCGATCGGGAGGAGCGGCCCGACATCGACGAGATCTACATGAGCTTCGTCCAGGCTCTGAGCGGCCACGGGGGTTGGCCCATGACCGTCTTCCTGACACCGGAGGGGAAGCCCTTCTTCGGGGGCACCTACTACCCGCCCACGGACCGGCACGGCATGCCCGGCTTCGGCTCATTGCTGAATCACATTTCGACTCGCTACGCCGACAAGCGGGAGGACGTTCTCACCACGGCTGACGGGTGGGCCCGCCAGCTATCGAAGATGGGCTCCGTGCCCGGCGCCGGAGAGTCGACGGGCAAGCTCGAGGGGTCACTTCTCGACCAGTCGGCGGATCAGATGTCCCGTCACTTCGACGCCGTAAACGGTGGCTTCGGTGGCGCTCCCAAGTTCCCCCACCCCATGGACCTGACCTTCTTCATGCGGATTCACCGGAGCCGGGGCCGCCCGGATCTGCTGGCCCAGGTCCGGAAGAGCCTGGACAAGATGGCCGCTGGCGGCATCTACGACCAGCTCGGCGGGGGATTCCATCGCTACTCCGTCGACGATCAGTGGGCCGTGCCCCACTTCGAGAAGATGCTCTACGACAACGCCCTTCTCGCCCGAACCTACCTCGACGCTCACGTCTTGACCGAGGAAGCCGGCTACCGGCAGGTGGGCGTCGAGACACTGGAGTACGTCCTGCGTGAGATGCGAGATCCGGCTGGCGGCTTCTGGTCCAGCCAGGACGCTGACAGCGAAGGGGAGGAAGGGAAGTTCTTCGCCTGGACCCCCGAGGAGGTGAAGGCCGCTCTGGAGCCCGCCGCCGCCGAGCTGATCTGTGCCTGTCTGGGAGTGGAGACGGGAGGGAACTTCGAGCACGGCAGCACGGTGCTCCATCTGGCGTTGACGCCGGAAGAGTTCGCGAAACAGAAGGGCACCGATGCTGCCGAAACCCGGAAGCTCTTCGACACCAGCCGGGTCAAGTTGCTGGATGTGAGGAACGAGCGCATCCATCCCGCCACGGACGACAAGGTCCTGACAAGCTGGAACGGCCTGATGATCAGCGCCCTGGCACGGGGGCACGAGGTCACTGGTGAAGCTCGATATCTGGAAGCTGCCGCCGGGGCCGCAGAGTTCATCACCACCAGGATGGTCTCCCCAGAGGGCCACCTCCTGAGAACTTACAGGGAGGGACGGGCGAAGCTCGATGCGTTCCTGGAGGATCACGGCGCCATGATCCTGGCTCTCCTCGACCTGCACGCGGCCAGCTTCGACACTGTCTGGATCGACCGGGCCGTCGAGCTCGGGAAGACCATGATCGAGAAGTTCTGGGACGACGAGGAGGGTGCTTTCCACTTCACCTCCCGGGATCAGGAGAAGCTCATCGTCCGGACGAAACCCTTCGCCGATGGAGCCACTCCCTCCGGGAACTCCCTGGCTGCGGCGGCGCTGGTCCAGCTAGGACGGATGACGGGCAGCAAGGAGTTCACGAACCGGGCTGAGCGTCTCTTCGGTACATTCGCCTCTGTCATGGCTCAGTCCCCCGGCGCGTTCTCATTCATGCTCGGCGCCCTGCATACACATCTGGAGCCTGGCGCCGAGATCGCCATCGTAGGAGATCCGGAGGATGAAAGGACGGGCCGCCTCGTGGGAGCCGTCAGGGCGACCTACCTCCCGGGACGGCTGCTGGCCCTGCTGCGGCCCGAGCAGATCGGGTCTCCCCTGGAGGACTCCATACCCTTGCTGAAGGACAAGACGCTGGTCGACGGCAGCCCGGCGGCCTATGTCTGCCGCAACTTCGCATGCCAGGCTCCGGTGACTGAACCGGGAGACCTGGAGCGTGAGCTGAACCCGGCCTGAGTCCGCCCGGGCCTCGAGGGATGGCACGGCTTCCGAGCCACCAGAGGGTATGGGTTCCCGGGCCGCAAGAGCCATCGAGGCCGTCAGTAGCCGGGCCGATCCGGAACCTGGGTCACCTGTGTTATGGTGCTCGAATCGGGGCCGAATGGCCCCTTCGATGACCGGCAATTCGTCCCCTCCTTCCCCGGGGACGACCTGAAGGAGCACCGATGTACGACGGCTTCAAGCACCAGCTTCCAGACAGCGATTCTCAGGAGACACAGGAGTGGCTTGATGCCCTCGATCAGGTCACTCAGCGGCATGGTCCAGATCGGGCTCAGTTTCTTCTCTACAAGGTCCTGAAGCGTGCCCGGCAGCTGAACATCGGCCTGGCACCGCTGGTCCAGAGCCGCTACATCAACACCATCTCTCCCGAGCAGGAGCCGGACTTTCCCGGCGACGAGAAGATCGAGCTGCGAATCCGCCGGATCATCCGCTGGAATGCGGCCTTGATGGTCAGCCGGGCCAACAAGCGCTTCGAGGGGCTCGGCGGTCACATCTCCACCTACGCATCCTCCGCCAGTCTCTACGAAGTTGGATTCAACCACTTCTTCCGAGGCAAGGACGGTGAGTTTCCGGGAGACCAGATCTACTTCCAGGGTCACGCTGCCCCGGGTATCTACTCCAGGGCATTCCTGGAGGGACGGATGACTGAGCAGCGCCTCGACAGCTTCCGCAGAGAGGTCGTCCCCGGCGAGGGTCTCTCGTCCTATCCTCACCCGAGATTGATGCCCGATTTCTGGGAATTCCCCTCCGTCTCCATGGGGCTGGCGCCAATCAATTCCATCTATCAGGCGCGATTTAACAGGTACATGATGCACCGGGGTCTCAAGGACACGTCCCGGAGTCGCGTCTGGGCTTTCGTGGGTGATGGGGAGACTGACGAGCCCGAGACTCTCGGAGCCCTCTCCATCGCCGCCAGGGAGAAGCTGGACAACCTGATCTTCGTCGTCAATTGCAATCTGCAGCGCCTCGACGGCCCCGTGCGAGGCAACGGCAAGATCATCCAGGAGCTGGAGGCCCAGTTCCGGGGCGCCGGATGGAACGTCATCAAGGTCATCTGGGCCCGTGACTGGGACCCCCTCCTTGCCAAGGATGTGGACGGAGTCCTGGTGGACCAGATGAACGACACACTGGATGGCGAATATCAGAAGTACGAGGTCGAGACCGGCGCTTACATCCGGGAGCATTTCTTCGGTCCCGATCCAAGGCTGAGCGCTCTGGTTGCGGACCTGACCGATGACGAGCTGACCAAGCTGAGGCGGGGAGGCCACGATTACAAGAAGCTCTACGCCGCCTATCGTCACGCCGTGGATCATGCCGGCTCACCGACGGTGATCCTGGTGAAGACCGTCAAGGGCTGGGCTCTGGGAGAGGGGTTCGAGGCCCGGAACATGACCCACCAGATGAAGAAGATGAGCGAGAAGGAGCTTCAAGTCTTCCGGGACCGACTCGAGCTGCCCATCTCCGATGCGGAACTGAAGGACCCGCCCTACTTCCACCCGGGCCCAAAGAGCCTGGAGGTGCAGTACCTGATGGACCGGCGGAAGCAGCTCGGTGGCTCCGTTCCGAAGCGCCTCTCGCAATACGCCATTCCTAAGCTGCCCGGGGACGAGATCTACGCCAGCTTCTTCGAGGGAACTCCCGCGAACCGAGAGGTCTCGACCACCATGGCCTTCGTCGGCCTGCTCCGGCAGCTGCTCAGGCAACCCAGCTTTGGTGAGAGGGTGGTCCCCATCGTCCCCGATGAGGCGCGGACATTCGGAATGGACCCCCTGTTCAAGGAGATCAAGATCTACGCCGCCGGCGGTCAAAAGTACGACCCCGTCGACTCCAACTTCCTGCTGAGCTACACGGAGGCCGAGGATGGCCAGCTCCTGGAAGAGGGGATCACAGAGGCGGGTGCCATGGCATCCTTCACCGCTGCCGGGACGAGCTACGCCACCCACGGCGAGATGATGATCCCCTTCTATATCTTTTACTCCATGTTCGGCTTCCAGAGAATCGGAGACCTGGCCTGGGCCTTCGCCGATGCCCGGGGCAGGGGTTTCCTCCTGGGAGCGACGGCGGGTCGGACCACTCTCAACGGGGAAGGACTTCAGCATCAGGACGGTCACAGCCTGCTTCTGGCTGCCACCTTCCCCAACATCTTGGCCTACGATCCGGCCTTCGCCTACGAAACAGCGGTCCTGATCCGTGAAGGCATCTGGCGGATGGTTCACGAGGGCGAGGACATCTTCTACTACATCACTCTCTACAACGAGAACTACTCCATGCCCGCCATGCCCAAGGGCGTCGAGGACGGCATCGTTCGGGGAATCTACCGATACAAGAAAGGCAAGACAGGTCTCAAGTTGAAAGCCCAGCTCCTCGGCAGCGGCCCGATCCTCCGGTGCGTCCTGGATGCCCAGGCGACTCTGGCCGAGAAGTACGGCGTCAGCACCGATGTCTGGAGCGTCACGAGCTATCAGCAACTGAGGGTGGAGGCTCTGTCCGTGGAGCGCTGGAATCGGCTCCATCCGGAGTCCGAACCTCGGGTTCCTTACGTGGTCAGGGCATTGGAGAAATCCAAGGGGCCGACCATCGCCGCAAGCGACCATCTCAAGGCGGTTTCAGGACAGATCGCCCGCTGGGTGCGGGGCCCCTACACGACTCTGGGAACTGACGGCTTCGGCCGGAGTGACACCCGGGAGACTCTCCGGGCCCATTTCGAGATCGATACGCCCTCCATCGTGGTGGCCACCCTCTATGAACTGGCCCAGGAAGGCAAGATTGAGGCGAAGGTCGTCAGCAAGGCCATCAAGGACTTCGGGATCGACCCGGAGAAGCTCGATCCCCTCCTGGCATGAAAGCTGGTCCCTTGCCGGGACCTGCCGGAGACAACTGAAGTGGGCGGTCCATGGGGACACGCCGGTCCATCGGCCATCCTAGCTGTGGGGCCCATCGGACGAAAGCAGAAGTGCAACCATGAAGACCCATACCGTAGTGATGATCCCCGGTGACGGAATCGGACCGGAAGTGACGACCGCCACCCGCAAGGTGCTGGAGGCCGCCGGGGCCCCGGTGCGGTTCATCGAACGCCACGCCGGAATTGCAGCACTCGATCGAGGCACCGATGACCTCCTTCCCGCTGCTACCGTCGATGCGATTCGTCAGCATGGCGTCGCTCTCAAGGGGCCCTGTACGACTCCGATCGGCAAGGGGTTCAGCTCCATCAACGTGGCCCTGCGGAAGAAGCTCAACCTCTACGCCGCCGTCCGGCCCGTCAGGAGTCTGGCCGGTGTGAAGACCCGCTTCCAGGACGTGGATCTGGTGATCATCCGGGAGAACACAGAAGGGCTCTACAGCGGTGTGGAGAACCAGATCACCGACGGCGTGATCGTCTCCATGAAAGTGGCCACTCGGGTGGCCTGCCATCGCCTCACCCACTGGGGATTCCGATACGCCACTCACCGGAGGCGGCAGAAGATCTCTCTTTTCCACAAGGCCAACATCATGAAGATGTCCGACGGCCTCATGCTCGATGAGGCCCGCAAGGTCCATGAGCACGACTATCCCAATATCGAATACGAGGAAGTGATCATCGACGCGGGGATGATGAAGCTCGTGCAGGACCCGACGAAGTTCGACATCATCATGTGCGAGAACCTCTACGGCGACATCATCTCGGACCTCTGCGCCGGTCTCGTGGGAGGACTGGGCGTCACGCCCGGCGCCAACATCGGTGACGAGGATGCCGTGTTCGAGGCGGTCCACGGTTCGGCCCCGGACATCGCCGGGAACAACCTGGCCAACCCCCTGGCCATGATCATGTCCGCCACCATGATGTTGAACCACATCGCCGATCGCCGACAGGATCTGACCTGCCGTCAAGCCAGC
Organism: Candidatus Cloacimonadota bacterium; assembly: GCA_021772705.1. Taxonomy (GTDB): domain Bacteria; phylum Muiribacteriota; class UBA6191; order JACPRK01; family JACPRK01; genus OFTM100. The sequence goes on from JAJFLN010000655.1 coordinate 8,166, forward strand.
GAACGGATCAAGACCGCCTACAATCTGGCCCTGGAAGACGGCCAGAAGACTCGCGACCTGGGTGGTGAGCTGGGAACGAAGGAATTCACCCAGGCTGTTATCGAAAGGCTGTAGAAAGCCGGGTCCACGCGGCATACTGTCACCGGCTTCCCGGGCGGGTGCATGTCGCCCAGAGAGTGGCTTCTCCTGCGATGCTCCGGAAGTTTCACGGAGCCCACAGAGCTCACGGAGGTCCTTTTGGGAGAAATCGTACTTGATGCGTCGAGTAGCTGCCTGAGAGTCAGACCCAGCCACCCCTGTGCTCAGCATCTCACCTCTCCACACGAAAATCCCTGTGTTCTCTGCGATCTCTGTGAGCTCCGTGATACCCAATGTTGGCTGTCCCCTACGGGACATGCATCCTTCCCGGGCCGTCGCCGGGTCTGAAACGCCGCCATGGGCTATAGTGGCCACATGGCCAGGAACCGTTCCGATGACGTGGAGAGTCTCGATCGGCTGCTGAAGGAGCGGACCGCCGAGGGCGTGCTCTACGAGAAGCTGACTGGGGACCGGGTCCGGTGCTTCGCCTGCGGCCATCGCTGCGTTGTGCCTGAAGGCCACGACGGGGTCTGCAAGGTCCGGTTCAACCGAGGAGGCAAGCTGTTCGTCCCCAGGGGATACGTGGCGGGGATCCAGGTCGATCCCATCGAGAAGAAGCCCTTCTACCACGCTTTCCCCGGCGCCTCGGCTCTCAGCTTCGGCATGCTCGGATGTGACTTCCATTGTGGCTATTGCCAGAACTGGCTCACGTCTCAGGTGTTGCGAGATCCCGTGGCCATCGCTCCGCCGAATGACATGACCCCTGAGAAGATCGTACAGATTGCCCGGACCCAGGGCGCGCCGGCCATGGTGGCCACCTACAACGAGCCTCTCATCACCAGCGAGTGGGCCGTCGAGATCTTCCGCCTCGCCAGAGAAGCGGGGATCACCTGCGGGTATGTCTCCAACGGCAACGGTACACCGGAAGTGCTGGAGTACATCCGGCCCTTCGTGGACCTCTACAAGGTGGATCTGAAGAGCTTCCGGGACCCCAATTACCGGAAGCTCGGCGGGACACTCGAGGCTGTGCTCCAGACGATCCGATCCCTGCATGCCATGGGTTTCTGGGTCGAGATCGTCACGCTGGTGATCCCAGGGTTCAACGACTCCGAGGAAGAGCTCCGGGACATGGCCCGGTTCCTGGCGGAGGTGTCCGTCGACATCCCCTGGCACTGCACGGCCTACCACCAGGACTACCGGATGAAGGACCGGGAAAACACGGCGGTCCGGCACGTGGTGCGGGCCTGTGAGATAGGTTCCGAAGAGGGGCTCCGCTACTGTTACGGGGGCAACCTGTCAGGGATGGTCGGGGACTGGGAGAACACTCGATGCCCCTCGTGCCGGCACGAGTTGATCCGTCGATACGGTTACCACATCTCCGTTACAGGGCTCCAGGATGGCCGATGCAACAACTGCCAGGAGGCCATCGCCGGTTTCTGGGCGCCGGGATGGAAGCTGGACCGGCCCGATGGAGGCTTGCCGGACAGGATGCCCAGAGCTGTCCCCCTGGAGCCGGCGGCGGACATGACGCCGGAGCTGGAACAGGCGGCCCATCGCGGAGCCCTGGTGCGCGCCCTGGGCCGGAAGTCAGCTCATTCGGGCCGAGGGGCGGACCGGTCGTCTTCGTCAGTTCGGAGCGCTGAAGGCGAGAGACCGAAGGGCGAATCCAGCTGAATCGGTTCGCCGACATCCGGAAGGGGGAGGGGGAGAAGCTTGTCCTGTCTTTCCTCTATCTGTTCCTGCTTATGGGGGGCTACTACATCCTGAAGCCCGTTCGGGACGCCCTGGGTCTGGAGCTGGGCACCAAGCAGCTGCCCAATCTCTTCATGGGGACCATGGTGGTCATCTACTTCGCCAACCTGGTCTACGGCAAGCTGGTCGGCATGTGGCCCAGGCACCGGTTCATCCCCTTCGTCTACCGGTTCTTCGCCCTCAACCTGATCCTCTTCGGAGGCCTCTTCCTGCTGGGTCTCGAGTCCTATCCGGCGCTGAAGAAGGGGCTGATAGCCACCTTCTTCATTTGGTTCAGCATCTTCAACCTCTTCGTGGTCACCATCTTCTGGAGCTTCATGAATGACGTCTGGAAGACGGACCAGAGCAAGCGGCTCTACGGATTTATCGGAGCCGGTGCCAGCCTGGGGGCCTTCTGCGGCAGTCAGGCCACCATCGGTCTCGTCAAGATAGTCAACGTCGAGAGCCTGCTGATCCTGGGCGCCGGAGTGCTCGAGATCTGTGTTCAGATCATGCAGCGAATCCACCGGAACGCTCTGCTGGAAGAGGGCCGGGAGCCAGACAGCCCGGAGAAGAAGCTGGAGCGGGCAGAGGCGAAAGAGGTGTCGGCCAGCGGCGGGTCACCCGCGGCAGGTAAGGAAGAGGGGAGATCCGGCCTGTCTCTCATACTCCGGTCCCGCTACCTCCTGCTCCTGGCGGGTTTCATGTTTCTCCTCACCAGCTCCAACACCTTCCTCTGGTTCCAGCTCAACGAACTGGTGCAGATCGAGATCGTCGACAAGGAAGCCAGGGCCGCGACCTTCGCCCGGATCTACCAGGCCGTTCAGGTCGTCTCCCTGGCGGTTCAGCTGCTGGCTACGGCAGCGATCCTGAGACGATTCGACCTGCGAGTGGGCCTGGCAGCCGTACCGGCGGTGATGATGATCGGATCGGCCCTCTTCTTCCTCCACCCGGGCCTTTGGGTCGTCGGTCTCACCTACGTGGCCTGCTACGGTCTCCACTATTCCATCAACAGGGCATCCCGGGAGATCCTCTACACCGCTACGACCGCCGAGGAGCGCTACAAGGCCAAGAGCTTCAACGACACCTTCGTGTATCGCTTTGGTGACGCCTCCAGCGCCCTGATCGTCAAGATCATCCAGACGCCACCTGTCTGGCTGGCGGGTCTGATGGCTTCAGCTGCTGCCCTGTTGCCCGCAGGCGCCGGCACGGAGACGACCCGGCCCTTGCTCGCCACCCTGGTGATCATGGGACTGATCTTCGCCGTCGCCAGACTGGTCATCATCTGGTTCCTGGGCCGGGAGTTCAACCGCAAAATCGCGAAGTGAACCCTGGCTTTCTCTGGATCGCGAAAGTAGCTCGGGCTAGCCATCACCATTGGAGTGCGCCCGGTTCATCCGGACCTGCTCCACCTACGGCTGCGGCGCCGAGCTCTGACGGTCGAGAATGAAAACACCCCGGCGCTCGCGCGCCGGGGTGCCCCTTGTTCTGTGGACCGGTTTCTAGCCCCAACACCCCTGAGATAATACGGATTTTGTTGTAGTGTGGCTCTGCCCCACACCCTGTTGGGGGAGCCAGCTCCCCCAAACCCCCAATTGGACTGGTGGGACTGAGAGTGGTGATGAACACTTGGATGACATACGAAAGCTTGGCCTGTTCATCGGGGTCCAGGGGCCAATGGCCCTTGGCGGGAGTTCGAGGGCGGATAACTCATGGGTATTGCTTCTAGCCCTGGCCGTTCAGGCCGAGGCGCTGCCGCTCGCAGTGACACCAGAAGGCGTGAATGCCTCGGTAGTGCATGTTCTGCTGGTCCCATTCGTGGGGGAACTTGAAGAACTGCTTCACCTGGGCTACGAGTACCTCGTCGAAGTCATCGGACTCGAACCACTCGAGGCAGCGGCGGTCGAAGTCGGCGCCGCCCAGGTCCTTCTTGCAGAATTCCTCGAACTTCTTGGTGTGGAAGTGATCGTCGGCGATCGCCTCGTATTCCTGGATACGTTTCTTGTAGGACCACTTCTTGGAATTGGCGTCATCCCGGACCTTGAAGAACCGATCCCAGTGGTAGGAGAACCCGTGGGGCTTCCGGTATCCGCTGACGGAGACGAAGAGCAGCCACTTGACCATGGCCTTCACCAGGTCGGGGAAGTAGAAGTGGAGGCTGGTCAGGTTGGAATCGGGATAGGCGTTGCAGAAATCGATGGGATAGATGACTCCGTCGTGACCGATGAGAGTCTCGCAGGAGTTGTGGTCCCATCCGTAGAAGGCGTTGATGATCTTGGAGATGGCCTTCACTTCCCACTCCTGCTCCGCCGTGAGCCAGTTGAAGACAACGGCCTCTCCCGGTCCTCGGAGGTAACGATGATGGGGATGCTCCGCCTTGGCGTTGTAGTGCATGGGCATGGCCTGGGGGCCGATGGCCACGGTGCGGACGAATTCGGTGTAGTCGATGGCCTGCTGCAGGTTCTGGGGACGGGCGCCGGACTCGTCGTAGGCCGCCTGCAGCTCTGCGAAGTTCTCCACTCGCTTGACCCCGACCCAGCCGCCGCCATCCTGAGGCTTGATGAAGGCCGGGTATCCCACTTCCTCGCCGATCTCCTCGAGGCTGAACATCTCGAACTCGCTGAAGGTCAGCTCCAGATCGATGGTGGAACTCTTCTTCAGGTCGTCGTAGTCCCGCTGGGGAATGGCGACCGTTCTTGGGATATGGAGGCCCAGGTCGTACATATGGCCGTAACCGGTGTTCTTGTCGATGGCCTTGAAGCTCGTCATGTCGTTGAGCAGGTAGACCGTGGGAGCCACAATCTGGAAGAAGCTGTTGTGATGCGGGTTCCAGTGGGCGCCGCGATTGACAATGGCCGAGCACTCCGTCCTGGCCCCCAGAGTCATGTAGGGGCGGCACGAGATTCGCCGCGTTCCGACCTTGTGGGTCTTGCCTCCGTGCTTGATCTCCGGGCTCAGATGGGCGAGCAGCTTCTCCAGCGAGGCCCGAAAAGAAAGGCTGTTCGGGTCCATGATGCCGAGTACGTGTTCTTCTACCTTGGAAGCGGAAGTCTTGGCCATTCCTCGGGTCTCCTCCAGCAATGCAGCGGTCCGGTCAGGCATGTCAGCCCGTCGGATCCGGCGTTCCATAACCATCTGCCAGCCGGTGGTACCACCGGCGGCGGGGCCTCAATCTAACACGGAAACGGGCCTGCCCTCCATCATGAAGTTGGCCGGGCGAGAGCATGTCATGCAGGGGGTCCCCTCCTCCGTTCGCCCCACTATGGATGCCCGCATCCAGGACGACTGAATGGCCGGGTCTTCCCGATCCGCTCGTCCTACTATGGATGCCCGCATCCAGGACGACTGAATGGCCGAGTTTTCCCGATCCGTTC